>CAMOWO010000059.1 GCA_946628525.1 uncultured Bacillota bacterium
CTTCCATGAGCTTATCGTAGGCAATGGTTTCGGAGCGGATGAATCCCTTTTCGAAGTCGGTGTGGATCTTGCCCGCTGCCTGAGGGGCCAGTGTGCCGCGCTTGATGGTCCAGGCTCTCGTTTCATCTTCTCCTGTCGTGATGAAGGAGATGAGATCCAGCAGGGCATAGGAGGACTTGATCAGTTTATCCAGTCCGGCCTCTTCGATGCCCATCTCTTCGAGGAACATATCCCGTTCTTCGTCATCCAGCTCGGAGAGTTCTTCCTCCACTTTGGCGCTGATCACGACGACCTGCGAACCCTCGCGGTCTGCCAGCTCCCGGACAGCCTTTACATATTCGTTGTCCTCGGAGGCGGCATCGTCTTCTGATACGTTGGCCGCATAGATGACTGGCTTGAAGGAGAGAAGATCGAGACTCTTTACGTAGTCGTACTCTTCCTCGTCAAGATCCATCATTCTGGCGGTGTTTCCCTCTGCAATGAAATCTCTGACGCGGGTGAGAAGATCGATGTCCTTTTGGAGGCTCTTGTCGCCTTTGAGCATCTTCGTCGCCTTTGTGATGCGGCGGTCCAGCACTTCCATGTCGGAGAGGATCAGTTCCATATTGATGGTCTCGATGTCGCTGATGGGATCGATGCGTCCGTCAACATGGACGACGTTGGGATCCTCGAAGCAGCGGACCACGTGGACGATGGCTTCCACCTCACGGATGTGGCCCAGGAACTTGTTGCCCAGGCCTTCGCCTTTGGATGCACCTTTGACGAGGCCGGCGATGTCGCAGAACTCGATGGTAGTGTAGATGGTTTTCTTCGAGTTGTATATTTTCGACAGGTTCGTGACGCGTTCATCGGGAACGGTGACGACGCCGACGTTTGGCTCGATCGTGCAGAACGGGTAATTGGCAGCCTCCGCACCGGCTTTGGTGATGGCGTTAAACAGTGTGCTCTTGCCGACATTCGGAAGCCCGACGATTCCTAGTTTCATTTATCTTACATCTCCTTTGTTTTCGTTTGATACTGCTGCGCATCTGTATGCATTTATGGCGGGCGCCCGCTTGATCATTGCCTTTCGATTCGACGGGCAGGCGCCGGATACTGCGCTCACCATAGATATTAGCATAGTAAATGAGTAAATACAATTTGCGATTGTCCGGCAAATCGAAATTTATCGAAAAACGATAAAAAGTTGTTGACAAACGAAAAAACCTCCTCTATACTTAGATTATCGATAAACGATAAATAATAATTGATAAACGATACAGACAGGAGGGACGACATTATGAAAAAGTTAAATCATGTAATGGTGATATTCACCAAGATCGCAGAGGTATGTTACTGGGTGGTATGCGGCTTCATGATCGTGATGACAGCGATGGTGGCCAGCGGACATAGTTCCATGCTGCGCATCGTGAGCGATATCGATGCGACCACGGAACATCTTGACAGCGGCTCATTCAATATATGGATAACTGACATGAGCCAGGTGCAGGCAGTAGGAAGGGCGTACATCATCTTCTTTATCACGGTCCTCATCGTAAGCGCGCTGATGGCGATGGTATTCCGCAATGTGCATCTTTCGCTGAAGACAGCGGAAGGCAGGACGAAATTCAGCAGAGGCGAGACACCGTTCCAGCCGGATATCGTCAGGATGGTAAGGGAAATCGGTATTTTCCTGATCGCCATCCCGGTGGTGGAATTCATCATGAGCACCATAGGAAGGATCGCGATCGGTCCGTACGCTGAGATCTCTACGAGTTTCAACGGCGTCATGATAGGCCTCATCGTACTTTGCCTGGCTCAGTTCTTCGCTTACGGAGCACAGCTGCAGGAAGACTCTGACGGATTGGTTTAAGGAGGTGTACCATGGGAAAGATCGTACTTGAACTGGATGTCATGATGGCGAAGCGCCATATATCTCTCGGCGAGCTGGCCGAAATTGTAGGGATCACAAACGTGAACCTCTCCAAAATCAAGAATAACAAGGTGAATGCGATACGATTCAGCACACTGTCAGGCATCTGCCAGGCACTGGATTGTGAACCGGGCGATATACTGAAATACGTGCCGGATGAAGAATAGATACGAAAAGAGGATCAGCTTTTGCTGGTCCTTTTGCTTGCGGTCTTATTTAAGTATAGATAAGCGACCAGGCAGACAGCAGCGATCACGATGCTGATGACCTGAGCCTGCTTGAAGGGCCCGATCATGAGACTGTCGGTCCTCAAGGCCTCCACGAAGAAGCGCTCCACGGAGTAGAGGATGCCGTAAAGGCAGATGATCTGTCCGCTGAACTTTTGCTTCCTTGCGATATAGAGCAGGAAGAGGAAGAGAAGGCAGCACCAGATGGATTCGTAAAGGAATGTAGGGTGGTAGGTGATGCCGTTCACCGTTACAGCCCAAGGAAGGTCCGTGGGTCCGCCGTGAGCCTCAGAGTTAAAATAGTTTCCCCATCTTCCGATGGCCTGCGCCAGTGCGATGGAAGGAGCCAGAAGGTCCAAAACATCCAGCGGCCGTATCTTATAGATAATGCAAAGGATGACGCCGACACCGAGGCCCGCGATGAGCCCTCCGTGAATGGCCAGTCCACCCTGGCGTATGTTGATCATCTTCATGATGTCTCCGGCGTACCAGGACCAGTTGAAGATCACGTAGTAGAGGCGTGCGCCGATGATCCCGCAGGGCACGCTTATGATGATGAAATTCAGGAGCTTGTCCGGGTCGATGCCATGGGCCGCGGCTCTTTTGATGCACAAAAAAGTGCCGGCGACGATGGCCACCGTCACGATGATACCGTACCACATGATATCCAAGCCGAAAATGGTGATGGCTACCGGATCAGGAATAGGCATAGCGCTCTCCTTTCACTGCGTTAACGTTTACGAAACTATACTACCACATCCATGGGATAAAAAACAGTAAGGTGATACGAATCCGCCGTCTGCCGGCGATGAAGAGGAAAAGTGAGAAAAATGTGGGGAAATCGCCCTCTGGTGGAGTAAAAGTGTTGCAAAGTGGTGGAAAAGGGTTTAAAATGGAGACAAATATAATGCAGGAGGAGTCTATGTTCGTCGGGAAATTCAACAACTCAATAGATGGCAAAGCCAGAGTGATCGTTCCGGCGAAGTTCAGGTATGAACTGGGAGAATCCTGCGTCATATCGAAGGGCCTCGATAAGTGTCTGGATATATACACGGCAGACGAATGGGAACGTTTCGTCAAAGAGAAACTGGAACCTTTGCCGGACAGCAATCCGCAGGCGAGAATGCTGAAGCGGTACTTCTTTTCATCTGCTAATTCGTGTGAAGTGGACAAGCAGGGGAGAGTCAAGATACCACAGGATCTGCTGGATTATGCAGGTATAGAGAAAGAACTTATCACTATAGGAAGCAACAACAAGATCGAGATCTGGTCACGGGAAGAGTGGAACAAGCAGCTTGATATCGATTCGGGCGAACTGCTCAATGCCAGTGAAGTTGCGGAGGGCCTTGAACAGTATGGATTTTAAACATGTGCCGGTTCTCTTTCACGAGTGCCTGGACAATCTGGATATAAAAGCAAACGGCATCTATGTCGACGGGACGCTGGGCGGCGGAGGACACAGCCTGGGCATCGGCGAGAGACTGAGCCGCGAAGGGACCCTGATCGGGATCGACAGAGATGAGGAAGCCCTGGAAGCGGCAGGCAGAAGACTGGCCGGGCTGGCGTGCGATGTTCACTTGGTCCACAGCAATTATGCGGACATCAAGAAGGTCATCGCCGATCTTGGCGTGGATGGCATCGACGGAGCACTCCTCGATATCGGCGTATCGTCGTATCAGCTGGACAACAGCGAAAGAGGGTTCTCCTACATGCAGGATGCACCGCTGGATATGAGGATGAACAGAGAGGAATCCTTTACCGCAGGCGATGTGGTGAACACTTACACGGAGAAGCATCTAACCCAGATCATCAAGGACTACGGCGAGGAGCGATGGGCTTCGAGGATCGCCAAGTTCATCGTCAAGGCCAGAGAAGAAGGAACCATAGAAACCACGGGCCAGCTTGTGGAGATCATCAAGGCAGCCATACCGGCCTCCGCAAGACGCGAGGGACCGCATCCTGCCAAGAGGACATTCCAGGCCATAAGAATAGAAGTAAACAGCGAACTTGAGCAGCTGAAGACGGCTGTGAACGAATACTGTGACGTTTTGCGACCGGGCGGGAGGCTTTGCATCATCACCTTCCATTCCCTGGAAGACAGGATCGTCAAGGAAGCCTTTCGCAAGAGGCTGGACCCTTGCATTTGTCCGAAGCAGCTTCCTGTATGTACATGCGGCAGGAAGGCAGACGTGAGGAAGGTCACAGGTAAGCCGATCGTTCCGGGAGCGGAGGAACTGGGTACGAATCCGAGGTCCAGGAGCGCCAAGCTCAGGGTAATAGAGAAGATATAACGGATCATAGGCGAATTAGGGGTGAGTCATCATGATGGAAGCAGAAAAATGGTATGAATTTCAGAAGGAATACCAGAAATACGGAATAGATATGAAGCCTGAGAGGGAGAGACCGCAGAGGCGCAGAAGAGCCGCGACGATCAATCCCGACATCAGAAACAGAGCGGACACCAGGAAATTGTTGTTCGGATCCGTGCTGATCGCAGGAATTCTTTGCATTTTTATGATAATGGTTACTGCTTTTTGCGCCAGTGTGCAGTATGATATTAACCAGATGACAAAGGAGAATCAGGCTGTACAGGGCGAGATCGAGAATCTTCAGGCCGAGTATTACAGTGTGAGCAGCATAGGGGTAGTCGAGAGTACGGCGACGAAGGAGATGGGGATGAAGTACCCATCGGAGAAACGGAGAGTATATCTTTATTCAGATGATGTACCATCGGAGGGATTCGCTGCAGTACTAAGAGATATGGCATACAATTAGGGACCAATTGAATCAAGGTAAAAATGAAATGCCCGGACAGTCGAATAATCTTTCAACGTCCGGGCTCATCATTCGGAGAAAAAATGACGTCATTCACGAAGAAAAGTAAAAGAAATCTCATATGGCTTTTGGGCGTCCTGTTCTTTCTCATCATCCTGCTTCTTGTGAGAGTCGGATGGATCGCGATCGTCAACGGGGAAGAATATACGGAGATGTCTCTGGAGAGGCAGACCCGCGATACGGTCATCGAGGCAGAGCGGGGCACCATCTACGATACCAACGGCAAGGAACTGGCCGTCAGCGTCACCTGCTACACCGTCTGGGCAAGGCCGAAAGATGTGAACAACGGCAAGGATGAGGCTGACGCCAAGGAGAATCTGGAGAACGTCACGGCGACCCTTTCGAAGGAACTGGGCATGAGCGAGAAGGAAGTCCAGACGGCCGTCACGAAGAAGCAGAACCTGGTGAAGCTGAAGAGAGGCATCGACAAAGATACGGCGGACGCCATCCGGGCGGCGGGACTTCGCGGCATCGAGA
>CAMOWO010000060.1 GCA_946628525.1 uncultured Bacillota bacterium
CAAATGGCACGACAATTCCTGTCAGGGCGATGAGCGGGATGTTGATGAGAAAGGCCGCCAGCGGCACACAGTTGAAGTTGTACGCGATGTACGGCAGCAGACCGATCTGGACGGCGATGCTCCCGGCGAAGAGACTATCGTGGACCCTTTTCACATAGGGGATCACGAGACTCATGGACATCACGGCGATGAAGGACATCTGCAGCGACGGATCGTAGATGCTCATGGGATTCCAAAGGACGTAGCAGATGATGATGGCGCATCCGCTGCAGCCCAGGTCGTACCTTCTGTCCGTCATCTTGCAAAACATGTGCATCATCACCATGACCGACGCCCGGACCACCGACGGAGACATCTCCGCCAGTATGCAGTAGCCGATGAGCAGCGCCGATGCCGCCGCAAAATGGAGCTGTTTCCTCTTCCATGGCCACAGTCCATTGAAGAAGGCGTACAGGAAGCCCACGTGAAGGCCGCTGACGGCGAGAAGATGCGCCGTGCCGTTCTTTTGGAAGTCAGAGAGGATGTCATCGTCGATGCCGCTCTTGTCCCCAAAGAGGACGCCCCTTGTCAGTGCCGCTACCTGCTGCCCTGCCCGCTCCTCCAGCGAAGCGAGGAAGTTCTCTTTCAGAACGTATAGGCTCCGGCAGATGCCCCGGCCCTCCTCTCTTGCGATCACTCGGGCATCCTTCATGAGAAACGGGATTCCTTTGGACCTCAGATACCGCCTGTGATCGAAGCAGCGGGGATTTCGGCTGCCTTCCGGCTCCTGCAGGGTCCCGGCACAGGAAAGGACGTCTCCCGGGAGGGGCGTGTCGCCTTCGTAAGTGCCGACCATGACTTTGCATGAACCCGTGTCCAGGACGAACCGGCTGCCCTTGTCTTCTGCTCCTTCTTTGACGGAGACCACCTTGCCTGTGAGCTCCGTATCGCATCCCGTCTTGAGATCTTCGGCCGGTCCCGCCATCAGAAAGCTGGATGCTCCCAGCATGTAGAACAAAAAGCAAAGCAGGATCTGCCGGCTGTATGGACCCTCGCCGTACCTCAGGAAGAGACTTCCGAGCACCACAAAACCTGCCAGGAGCATCCCGTAGCCGTACAGGTCTCCGAGCAGCACCGCAGCCAATACAAAAACAGCCCCGTAGAGCAAAGGTCTTCGCATCATAAATCCTACCCTTTGCGACAAGGACTGCTTGATTCCATTTTATTCCATGTTGGGTGTGGACGTCAAGGGAATCCTATATATTATATAATTTGATTTGTTTTAACTCATATATATGATATAATTAATCGGTATACTATGCACAGGAGGTTATAGTTTTGGCAGACAAGAACAAGTCCAGAAACAACAGAAATGATAATATAGATGACTTTTTCGCTCAGTTCGAACAGCCATCAAGCACCAACAGACAGGAAACATCAAGGCGGGATGCCACGATACACGGCAGAAGCGCAGCCAGAAGAGCTGCGGCCGGGTCGGGCAACCGTAAGGTATCCGCGCCGAGGGCCAGACAGACCGCTTATCGAACCGAGGAAGACAGGAAGGCTGCGAAGGCTCAGAGAAGAGCCATAGCCAACAATCAGGAAGGTGCGAAGGAATACGCCAGAAGGCAGGCCGATAAGGACAAGGCGGCGAAGGATAAGGCACCTGCCAAGAAAACGGATGTGAAGTCTTCTGCGAAGGCAAGTGCTCCGGCTGATGCAGCGAAGAGTGCATCGAAGGCAGCATCGAAGGCCAAGAAACCTGCCGGCATATTTTCGAAATCTGCTGACAGAGCTCCGGCTTCCACCATGAGCAAGCGCGGCAGGACCACGCGAAAGGCGACGAAGCCGAGACTTCCTCAGGCCAACTGGAAAGTCCTTCTCAAGTTCATCGTGACGGTAGGACTTGCAGCCATTTTCGGCATCGGTATATACGTAGGATTCGTATTCATCACGGCTCCTACCATCGATACAGACAACATCTATGAACAGCTCCAGGAACGCTCTACCCTCTACGATGACAAGGGCAATGAGATCGAAAGTCTCTACTACGAGCACGGTAACCGGACGATCCTCGACTACGACGATATGCCGGAGAACATGATCAACGCCATCGTTGCCGTAGAAGACCAGAAGTTCTGGAAGCACCACGGATTCAACTTCACCCGTATGATCGGCGCCATCAAAGACAGTGTATTCGGCGGCGGACAGATCAGCGGTACTTCAACGGTCACCCAGCAGCTTGCGAGAAACGTCTACCTTTCCGATATCAAGAGTAAGCGAAGCATGGGACGTAAACTCCAGGAGATGTACATCACCATCGTCCTCGAGAAGAACATGACTAAGAAGAAGATCATGGAAGCGTACCTCAACAGCATCTACATGGGCTTCAACTCATACGGCGTACAGGCGGCAGCACAGTCCTATTTCTCAAAGGATGCGGACGAACTGGATCTGCTCGAATGCGCAGCTCTCGCTGCACTTCCGAAGTCCCCGGACTCCTATGCACTGGTACGTACAATCTACAACGGCACGAACACCTCGAGCCTGCCTGTCATCTCCACCAACAGGATGACCACTTACCTGTATAACGGAGATTTGAGTGAAGACAGACGAAACTTCACCCTCAACAAGATGGCAGAACTCGGATTCATAACGGCAGAGAAACGTGATAAGGCCCTGAAGCAGAGCCTCAAGAAGAAGATCAAGATCGGCGGCGCCAGCGATGCCGACGAAAGCTCCTACTTCACGGATTACTGCATCGACGAAGTCATTGAAGATGTCATGGATGAATACGGCATCACTTTGGCGGAAGCGAAAGAAATGATCTACACCAAGGGACTCAAAGTCTACACCACCATGGATTCCAACATCCAGGAAATCGTAGATGAGGAGTTCGATAAGGACAGCAACTATTCCGGTGTCGGATATGTGAGGAAGAATATGGATGGAGATATACTGGATGACAGCGGTGCAGTCCTGCTCTATTCATACGATAAATATTTCAACAAAAAGAACAATTTCAGACTGAATTCTGATGAGTTCAAGAAAAACGATGACGGTGGCATCACCATCAAGGCCGGCAAGCGTCTCGCCCTGTTCAACACGGAGGTCAACGGCACGCCGGATATCAGCATCGAATTCAAGAGCATGTACACGATGAAGGACGGCAACTTCTACTTCATCGAAAACGGAGCCCTTTCGATACCGGCTCAATACAAATCATCAGATAAAAACGGCAACTGTGTCATCAGCGGCCAGTTCTTCACTGACTACCCTGACTTCTTTGTCAAAGACGGCAAGGGTCTCATCGTGAAGGAAGGCAACTACAGCCTCAAGCAGGAAGTCAGACAGCCTCAGGCTGCTACTGTCATCATGGAGAACAAGACCGGTGAGATCAAAGCGATGATGGGCGGCCGCGGTGCCATCGGCAAGCAACTCTTCAACAGAGCGACCAGCACGAGACAGCCGGGATCCAACATCAAGCCGATCGGCGTATACGGACCTGCTCTTCAGATGAGTTACGAATACGCGGAAGCAGACAAAGACATGGATCTTGACGAGACCGACGGCAGCAGCTGGGGCAAGTACATCACTGCAGGCAGCCAGATCAACGATAAGGCGATGCAGTACGGCGGCAAAACATGGCCGAAGAACTGGTACTCCGGGTACAAAGGCCGCATGTCCCTCAGAAAGTCCGTTGAACAGTCCGTCAACGTAAATGCGGTTAAGACGTACCTGCAGATCGGTGCGGACTACTCGGCATCCATGCTGAAGAAGGTCGGCATCACCTCCCTCGACGAGGAAGGTTCCGTCAACGACCTGAACCCGGCGGCACTGGCCCTGGGCGGTATGACGAACGGCATCTCCCCTCTCGAGATCACGGCTGCATATGCTGTGTTCCCTAACGGTGGAGTCTACAGAGAACCGATATCCTACACGAAGGTGGTCAACGCCAACGACGAAGTCCTCTTCGAGAAAAAGGCAAAAGAAACAAAGGTCTACGATGAGGGTGTCGCATGGATCATGACCGATATCCTCCGCACAGTCGTAACACACGGACTCGGTTCCGCTGCCAACTTCTACAGCCAGCCTGTAGGCGGCAAGACAGGTACGACGACGGATTCCTACGACCTGTGGTTCACGGGATTCACACCACAGTACTCATGTGCCCTCTGGCAGGGAAATGACATCAATATCGAATTGAGTTCCGGATCCAGCCAGTCCGCAAGGTTCTGGAGAAACATCATGTCAAGAGTATGCGAAGACCTGCCGAGAGAGCAGTTCGCAGAGCGTCCTGACAACGTAGAACAGCGCGGCGGCGAGTACTACATCAAGGGTACCTACTCCAAGGTCAAGAAGTCCAAGGACAAAGATAAGGATGACGACGATAAAGAAAAGACCACCGAGAAGATAACCACAACGACGGAAAAGAAGGTAAAGCCAACGACAACGACGAAAAAGAAGGAAACAACAACCACAACGACAACGGCAGACCCAACAACCACTGAAGGCGGCAACGAAGGTGGCAACGAAGGCGGCAACGAAGGCGACAGCGAAGATGACAACGAAGGCGAAAACAACAATAACAATGGAGGCAACTGATTTTATGAAAGCCAATATCGTTCTCGCATCTAAATCACCAAGGCGCATCCGCATGATGCGCGAGTACGGATTCGATCCGATAATAAAACCATCGCAGGCAGAGGAAACTCTGCCTGCTTTTCTGCGCCCTTCTTCTGCCGTCATGTACCTGGCATTTCTCAAAGCGTGGGACGTAACGCAGCAGCTGACAGACGATCACGATCAGATGACCGTCATCGGGTCAGACACCGTCGTGGTCTTTGACGATAAGATCATCGGCAAACCCTCCGGTCCTTCCGAGGCCTTCCGGATCCTCGCCGATCTCAGAGGAAACGTCCATCACGTACTGACAGGCGTCTGCATCATCCAAAAGGATCACGATCATTTCTCAAAGACCTGTTTCTACGACAAGACGGACGTTTACTTCAAAGACTACACCGATGAGGAACTCCTGGCCTATGTGAACACCGACGAGCCTTACGACAAAGCCGGCGGCTACGCCATACAGGAAACCTTCTCCAAATACATCGATCACATCGACGGAAGTTTCAACAACGTCGTAGGCTTCCCCATCGAAAAGATTATCGACTATTTGAAATAGTAGTACAAAAGCTTAACAACACCTCAGAAGACCCCCTTCAACAGGCCAGGTCTTTAGGCTGTTGAAAAAGCCCCGGTCGGGCGATGCCCGACTCGGGCTTTTTCTGTTTTTACCCACGAAGGCTTTCAGCGGTAACGTTTCAGCGGTAACGGCCTAAATCCGGAGTGCTATCGCTGAAGAATTTTTGTAAATGTCGATTCTTTCAGCGGTAAACATGATTTCAAGGCTATCGACCGCTGAAGAAGGTTAATAGCAAAAGTAAACGCAACATTGCAGT
>CAMOWO010000061.1 GCA_946628525.1 uncultured Bacillota bacterium
GATCGCGTCAAAGTCATTGACGCAGCAGGTACGATAGAGGGCATCCATGAGCAGATCTTCTCATACGTGAAAGAACTTCTCAGTCTTGAATAAGGAGACGTTAGTGAACTTTGGACCGATAATCGAGAACAACAGAAGACTGATCGACAGACTGAATCACATCACCGGAACCGGCGGGGTCACCCACGCGTACATCTTCGAAGGAGACAACTGGCTTGATAAGAGGCAGATCGCAGAGACCTTCGCGAAGGGGATCCTTTGCAGCAAAGGACTGGGGGAGAACTGCGGGGAGTGCAGCATATGCGATAAGATCGATCACGGCAACTGCGAGGACCTTATCTACGTGGAGCCGGAGGCCACCGGCAACGTTTTGGACGAGAGCGTGGAGACGATGCAGAATCTCATCAAAACGAGACCTTTTGGGTCGCGCCATATCGTCATCATCGAGAATGCCGACCGCATGACGAGCAGGGCCCAGAACCGTCTTTTGAAGACGTTGGAGGAGCCGCCGGGGGATTCTGTGATCATCCTTCTTTCGGAGAATGTGGAGAATCTCGTGCAGACGGTGAGATCAAGGTGCGTCAGGTTCCATATCAATCACCTGGGGCAGGAAGGCTACGACTTCATGATGCAGCGTGCGGATGAGCTCATCGGGCAGCTGGAGAGGGGCGCCGGATTCTTTGAGATGGTCCACGGCGTCAAGGACATCCTCAAGGATAAGGAGAAGGTCAGCGCGCTTTTGGACTGTATGGAGGTCATTTACAGGAACATGCTGGTGGATGCGGGAAAGAAGATCACGACCCATTCAGCAGAGGAACTTTCGGAGAATATATATCTGATAGAGGAGGCGGCTTCGGACGTCAGACGAGGCGTTTCACCGGCTTCCGCTATTAAGGATTTGATCATAAAAATCGGAGGATAAACATGACAGATGTAGTAGGCGTCAAGTTCAAGGACGCAGGAAAATTATATTACTTCAGCCCCGGAAAGCTTGAGATAAACAGCGGGGATCACGTCATCGTGGAGACGGCCAGAGGCCTTGAATTCGGTACGGTGACCATGGGGATCACCCAGGTCAAGGAATCGGAGCTGGTTGCGCCGCTGAAGAACATCATCAGGATCGCGACGGATAAGGACAAGAAGAAGCACGAGGAGAATCTGGCCAAGCGCACAGAGGCTCTGCGGATCTGTCAGGAGAAAATCAACGCACATAAGCTCGAAATGAAGCTGATCGACGTGGAATACACCTTTGATAACAGCAAGGTGGTCTTCTACTTTACGGCGGACGGAAGGGTGGACTTCAGAGAACTGGTCAAAGACCTGGCCTCCGTATTCCGCATGAGGATCGAGCTCAGGCAGATCGGCGTTCGCGATGAGGCGAAGATGCTGGGCGGCGTCGGAAGCTGCGGCAGGGCGCTTTGCTGCAGTACCTGGCTCAGAGACTTCGAGCCGGTATCCATCAAGATGGCGAAGGTGCAGAACCTTTCCCTCAATCCGACGAAGATCTCCGGAATGTGCGGAAGGCTCATGTGCTGCCTGAAATACGAAAACGATGCCTATACGTACCTCAAGAAGGGCATGCCGATCGTCGGTGAGCGCGTCAGAACGCCGGACGGGAAGGCTGTCGTAACGGACGTGAACATCCTGGAGAGCCTGGTGAAGACGAGACTCATTCTGGAAGAAGGGGATAAGAAGAACGGCGTCGAAGAAAAACTCAGCCCGGAATTCTTCGTCTACGGCAAGGACGAGATCAAGCGGTTCGGCAAGAACAAGGGCAACAGGAAGAAAGACAACGACCTGGGAGATCTGGACAAGGATACGCTAAAGGAGATCAAAGAACTTCTGAAGGATTAGATATGAGCATCAGGATAGACAATACGGGATTCGGGGGGCTGAAGATCCTGCAGGATACGGATCAGTTCTGTTACGGCGTGGACGCGGTGCTCCTGGCAGACTTTGCGTCGAGAAGCCGGTTGGATATCACCTCCGTCGTGGACTTGGGGACGGGAAACGGGATCATTCCGCTGATTCTTTCCCATAAGAGCCCGAAGGCCCAGATCACAGGGATCGACATTCAGAAGGAGGCTTTGCAGCTGGCGGTGCAGACGGCGCAGATGAACGGGCTGGAGGACCGGCTCTCCTTCTTGAACATGGATGTGAAGGATGCGGCCGCGCAGCTTACGCCCGAGACAGCGTCTCTCGTCACCTGCAATCCGCCGTATTTCGCAAAGGGTGCAGGTCTGATCAATGACGAGTCCGCGAAGTTCATCGCAAGACAGGAAACAACGGCCTCCGTTGAGGATTTCATCCGTGCAGCCGCGCACATCCTCAGAGACAGAGGCCATTTTTGTATGATCCACAGACCGTCGCGCCTGACGGACATCATATATTACAGCAGGAAATATAAACTGGAGCCGAAGGAAATGCGGTTCATCTCCCCAAGAGAAGGCAAGCAGCCCAACATGGTCCTGATCCGGTGCATCAAGAGGGGAGGCAAAGAACTGACGATCCTGCCGACGCTCTATGTTTACCATAAAAACAGAGAATACACTGAAGAGATCCTGGAAATCTACGAAAGAGGCAGAAAATAGCCAATTATTCAAAATCATATTGAAAATATTTGGAACATATGGTAACATATGGATACATGTTGAGATAAAGAGAGAGAGTCCGCGCGAAAGGAGACATAATGGATGTTACGGTAAACATTAAAGTATTGGGTTTGATCCTCCTTACGGTTGCTGCTCTTGTACTTCTGATCTACTTGGTTTTCCTTGTGAGGAAGCTTCTCGTGACTTTGGAGAGCGCGAACAAGATCCTCGCAGATCTTGAAGATGTAAGTGGTGTGTTGTCGAAGAGAAGCAAGGACGTAGATGGCATCATCGACGATGTCTCTGATTCAGTGGGAGCCGTCACAGGTGCTGTCAAAGAGAAGAAGAATGTAGTCGAAGCGACATCATCTGTTGTGAAGGCGGTAGTCAGTGTGAAGAATGCGATCTCGAAGGAATGATCGGCTGACAAATCATCAGGAAGGAGAATTACAATGAAAGCTACCGGGATAGTGAGAAAAGTTGATGAACTTGGACGTATCGTTTTGCCTATCGAACTTAGAAGAACACTCAATATCGACATCAAAGATCCTGTTGAGATATTCGTTGATGGCGATTCTATCATTTTGAGAAAGTATCAGTCTGCCTGCGTTTTCTGCGGGAGCACAGACGATGTGAAACAGATCAAGGGCAAGAACATCTGCGCAAACTGCATTGAAGAACTGAAATCATTATAGATGACAAGGTCCATTCATGTGACTGATCAGGAGAAATTAGAGGCTGGGTGTTCAGTCTCTTTTTTATTGCCGTGATACACTCGATGTAGTATTAAGCATTGAAATGAATCAGCATATAAAGTATAATAAAGTAACTGAAATTATTGTACGGAGGGAAAAAGTGGCAAAATTTCTGGTACAAAAAAGCGGCCCTTTGAGCGGCGAAGTCACCATCAGCGGATCGAAGAACGCAGTGCTTCCCATCATGGCGGCTACATTATTAACAGAAGAAAAATGTGAGATCAGTGACACTCCGGCCCTCAGAGATGTGGAAGTCATGTGCGACCTTCTCGAGAACCTGGGGTGCGAAATCAATAGAAATCTTGAACAGAATACAGTAGAAGTAACATCAGGTAATGATATCAAAGGCGAAGCTCCATACAGTCTTGTTAAGATGATGAGAGCTTCGATTTTAGTGCTCGGAGCCCTCATCCACAGGACAGGGCATGCCGTCATTCCTCTCCCGGGAGGATGTGCCATCGGCAAGAGACCGATCGAACTTCATCTGAAGGGTCTCAAGGCGATGGGCGTTCAGGTCGATGAGGAGAAGATGGCAAGAGGCATCGTGGACGCGAAGGCCGACAAGCTCCACGGAGGCACCATCTACCTGGATTTCCCGAGCGTAGGTGCTACAGAAGTCATCATGATGGCGGCTACACTGGCGGAGGGAACCACCATCCTGGAGAATGCGGCTCAGGAGCCGGAGATCGTTGACCTGGCGAGCTTCCTCAATAAGATGGGGGCGAGGATCAAGGGCGCCGGTACAGACACCGTCAAGATCACGGGTGTGGAACGCCTCAAGGGCGTGCATCATCAGGTGATCCCTGACAGGATCGAGGCCGGTACATTCATGATCGGCGCGGCCATCACGAAAGGCAACATCCTCATCAAGAACGTGGTTCCGTCCCATCTCAAAGCCGTGATCGCCAAGCTCACGGAGTGCGGCATCCAGATCGAGATGACGGACGAGGGAATGCAGGTCAGAGGTGATGTGAATCCGCTGATCGCGACGAACATCAAGACACTTCCTTATCCGGGATTCCCGACAGATATGCAGTCACCGTTCATGGCTTTGCTGACGGTGGCCAAGGGACCAAGCGTTGTCATCGAGACGGTATTCGAGAACCGATTCATGCACGTCGGTGAGTTCAACAGAATGGGAGCGAATATCAAGACGGACGGAAACGCCGCCATGATCCCGGGAGATAAACAGCTGGAGGGAGCACAGGTGGTTGCCACAGACCTCAGAGCAGGCGCGGCAGTCGTCCTCACAGGGCTCGTCGCCGAAGGGACGACGGAAGTCTCTAAGATTTACCACATCGACAGAGGTTATGAGAACTTCGTGGATAAACTCAAGGCTCTCGGAGCTAATATAATGCGTATCGAAGAGTAATGTGAATAGAGTAGGATGGATCCTGGCTTTCAGGATCCATTTTCAAAAAACAGAGGAAGAGTTATGAGAGAGGTAAGCGTAGATACCATAAGAGAGAATATCGCAAGGATGTGTATAGAAGCCAACCACTATCTTGATGATGACCTCAAAGAATGCATGGCGGCTCACCTTGCGCAGGAACCCGGGCAGGTCGCACGGGACATCCTCCAAAGCATCGCGAAGAACATCGAGATCGCGGAGGAAGGCGTTTTCCCGCTGTGTCAGGACACAGGCATGGCGTGCGTATTCATGGAGATCGGACAGGATGTCCACATCACGGGAGGATCTCTGGAGGATGCCATCAATGAGGGCGTCAGGGAAGGGTACGGAGACGGATACCTCCGAAAATCCATCGTCAAGGACCCGATCCACAGGGTGAACACCGGCGATAACACACCGGCATACATCCATTACGATATCGTACCGGGAGATCAGGTGAAGATCACCGTCGCGCCAAAAGGTTTCGGCTCCGAAAACATGAGCAGGATCAAAATGTTCCCGCCATCGGCAGGAGAAGAGGGCGTCAAGGATTTCGTGGTGGAAACGGCGAAACTGGCGGGAGCCAATCCTTGTCCTCCGATCGTACTGGGCGTCGGGATCGGCGGTACTTTCGATAAGGCGGCGCTGATGGCCAAGAAGGCT
>CAMOWO010000062.1 GCA_946628525.1 uncultured Bacillota bacterium
CGCGTCAAAGACCTTCAAACCGGAGGAAGTGAACGACATTCTGATTTCGAAGGGAAGCACACCGGTGGAGACCGGAGTGTCCATGCTGGAGATCATGAAAAGACCGCAGATCTCGTACGATGATCTGGCACCGATCGACCCGGAGAGACCTTTGCTTTCAGAGCATCAGAAGACCATGATGGAAGTGCAGATCAAGTATGAAGGATATATTGAGAAGCAGACGCGGAGAATCGACAAGTTCAAGAAACTGGAGGGGCGCAAGCTGGATCCGGACTTCGACTACAGCGTGATCGAAGGTCTCAGGATCGAGGCGCGGCAGAAACTCAATGCCCTGAAGCCGCTGTCCATCGGGCAGGCTTCAAGGATCTCGGGCGTATCCCCGGCGGATATCAACGTGTTGCTGATCTGGCTGGAGAAAGAAAAGAGAAAGAAGAATGGATAGACTGCAGAATTTTTTCGATAGCTTAGGCATCGAATGGAACGAAGAGAAGAAGAGACAATTTGAAATATACATGGAAGGTATCCTGGAGTGGAACGAGAAGGTGAATCTGACGGCCATAACGGACAGAGATGATTTCATCGTGAAGCACTTCATGGATTCTCTTGCCATTGCGGACAGCGAGGAAGTGGAAGATGCAGCAAGCATCATCGATGTGGGTTCCGGAGGAGGATTCCCCGGGGTGCCACTTGCCATTGCGTTTCCTGGCAAAAAATTCCTTTTACTGGATTCCCTGGCTAAGCGCACGAAGATCATCGACGAACTCTGTGCGAAGGCCGGCATCACGAATGTGAAGACGGTCCACGGCAGGGCAGAGGATCTGGGAAAAGATGGAAATTATAGGGAAAAGTTCGACCTCTGTGTTTCCAGAGCAGTGGCCAATATGAGCACGCTTGCGGAGTACTGCCTTCCATTCGTGAAGGTGGGCGGCACCTTCATCGCCTATAAGAGCGCGGGCTGTGAGGAGGAACTCGATGCAGCCCAGGAAGGGATCGAACGTCTGGGTGGAGAAATGTACGGTGTGTTTCTCAGCGAAGCGCCGGGCCTGTCACAGGATCACGTTCTCGTGTACACAGAAAAAATCAAAAACACCCCTTCGAAGTATCCGAGAAAAGCCGGAACCCCTTCCAAACAGCCACTTTGAGCCGTTTTATAGAGCAATGTTTCACGTGAAACATTGCTTTTTCTTTTATTTATACGTGGAAATATCTTCGCGCGTATATTATAATTGATGAAGAGAATAAAAGGTTAAATCATAGGAGGCTAAAGTGGGAAAAGCAATAGCTATATTCAATCAAAAGGGTGGTGTCGGTAAGACCACCACGAATATCAATCTGGCAGCATGTCTTGCGCTCAAGGGCAAACGCATACTGCTTATTGATATTGATCCTCAAGGAAACACTACCAGTGGGGTAGGGATCCCGAAGAGAGGTCTTGAGGTTACTACACATGAAATATTAGTGGATGAGCAGTATGACCCGGAGGAAGCTATTATTTCCACAGACATTCCTAATCTTGACATCATGCCGGCAAGTGTGCAGCTTGCCGGTGCAGAGGTGGAACTGATCAAGATCAGAGGCAGGGAAAAGAGACTGAAGCATGCGATAGACAGGATCAAGGCCGGGTATGACTACATATTCATCGACTGCCCGCCGTCCCTTGGACTTCTGACCATCAACTCGCTTACGGCAGTTGATTCCGTTCTCATCCCGATCCAGTGTGAATTCTATGCACTGGAAGGTGTGAGCCAGCTCATGAGCACCATCGAGCTGGTCAGAAAAAACAGTAACCCGGATCTTCAGATAGAAGGCGTCATCCTCAGCATGTTTGACGGAAGGACGAATCTGTCTGCGCAGGTAGTAGAAGAGGTAAAGAAGTACTTCAAAGAGAAAGTGTACACCACGGTTATACCTCGTAATGTAAGGCTTGCCGAGGCGCCGAGCCACGGGATGCCGGTCATCCAGTATGACCCGAGATCCACAGGAGCGAGAGCCTACATGGAATTCGCGGACGAATTCCTGGCAAGTGAGGGGGAATAACATGGCGAAAAAGGCGAGAGGGCTGGGAAGAGGTCTGGAAGCTCTCTTTGGAGATATGGAAGTGAGTGTTCCTGCGCAGCAGGCACCAGCAGAAAGTAGTGAAACAGAAAACATTCCGGGCGGTGAAGGCGTATCATACATCGACATCAATGATATCAAGCCGAATGAGAATCAGCCCCGGAAATCTTTTGATGAAGAAAAACTGGAGGAGCTCGCCTCATCCATCAGAGAGCACGGACTCATCCAGCCGATCGTTGTAAGGCGGTCCTCTTCAGGATTTGAGATCGTCGCAGGGGAGCGCAGATGGCGTGCGGCCAGAAAAGCATCCATGAAGGAGATTCCTGCGCTGATCAGAGAACTCAGTGATGAAGAGAACATGCTTCTGTCCATCATCGAGAATATGCAGAGGGAGGATCTGGACCCGATCGAAGAAGCAGAGGGGATCAACCAGATGATCCTCAAGTACGGCATGAACCAGGAGCAGGTATCTGCCAGCCTGGGAAAATCAAGGCCGTATATTTCGAACCAGCTACGTCTTCTCAAATTACCGGAGTCCATCCGGTCCATGGTGAGCAGAGGCGAACTTTCCTCGGGTCATGTGAGAGCGCTTATCAACATTACGGATGAGGACAAGCAGATCTCCATCGCAAGGCGCGCCGTAGAAGAGGGGCTCAGTGTCCGGCAGGTAGAAGCTCTCGCAAAGGGTGTCAAGTCCGCGAAGAAGAAGCCGTCGAGAACGAGAAAGAGCGCTGATATCAAGAAGGTGGAAGAAGATCTCCGTCAGGTGTTGGGATCAAAAGTAAACCTTTCGCACAAAGGAAAGAAAGGCAAGATCGAGATCGAATACTACAGCAAAGACGAACTTGAGAGACTGATAGAACTGTTGAAATCACTGGGATAGGAAGAATTGTTTCACGTGAAACAAAGGGCATATCATCATGATTGACCAGAAGGAACTGAACAGCATATTAAAAGAAGTTATCAGAGAGGCACAGGAAATCGATATTCCTGTGCCTCGTAATATCGACCCGGTACTCCGTGTCAATAAGAGACCGAAGAAACGCTTCGGATGCTGCAAACTGGAGAATGGAATCTTCCATTTAGAGATCAGCAGCTTTATTCTCGTGTGCGAAACATCCCGCATAAGGAATGTCATCGCCCATGAGGTCCTTCACACGTGCAGAGGATGCAATAACCATGGTAAAATATGGAAACAATATGCAGCGATGATGAACAGAGCCTACGGCTACACCATCAAAAGCACTTCCTCCTTTGCCGAAATGGGTCTTCCTGAGCCGGAGCCGGCCGGTGACCGGATCCGCTACGTCATGAAGTGTACGAAATGCGGCAGAGAATACCCGAGGCAGCGGTTCACCTGCGTCATGAAAAAGATCAACGCCTACCGCTGCAACTGCGGAGGAAGGCTGGAAGTATATAAGGTACGCTAAAGCAATTATTAATAGTGATTCAAAAATGAATAGAACACGTTGACTTTGATATATATTTCTTGTATATTGAGCCTGCAGCAAGTGCATCTCCCCTTGACCGGGAAATGAGGCGGCACTTGCTCTTTTTATGGAAAGGAACATGTAAAGGAGAACAGAAGAATGGCGCTTATTGGGGCATTCGCATGCTTTATCGCAGCAATGATCCTATGTCTTGCTATGGGAAAAACGATCGTCATAGCATTAGGTATCGGCTTCATTGCATTCACAGCTGCAGGAAAAGCGAAAGGTCACAAAGTAGGGGATATACTGCTCATGGCATGGGGCAGCATCAAAGATACGGTGATCGTGGTGGAAATATGGCTGATGATCGGCCTGCTCACAGGGCTTTGGAGGGCATCCGGGACTATAACGTATTTCGTGTACTATGGTGTGCTGTTCATCAAACCGCCGGTCTTTATCATCATGGCCTTCGTGATGTGCTGCGTGCTTTCGTATGTTTTGGGAACATCCTTTGCGGTATCCGGCACCCTGGGCGTGATGCTCATGGCACTGGCGGGAAGCGCCGGCGTAGATCCTTTGCTGACGGCGGGAGCCATCATGTCCGGCATATACTTTGGGGATAGGTGCTCGCCGGCATCATCCAGCGCGATCCTGGTGGCGAACATCACCGATACGGACCTGATGACGAACGTCAAAGGCATGTTCATTACCGGGGCCTTGCCGGTGATCGTGACGCTGGTAATATATGGCATTCTCTCCTTCCAAAACCCGATGAATACGGTGGACAAAGAGATCATGGACGCTCTTTCGGGGGACTTCGTCCTCTCACCGTGGACGCTCCTTCCGGTGGCGTTCATCGTCATCCTGCCGATCCTGCGCTTTGACATAAGGTGGGCCTTCATCGGCGGGATCCTGAGCAGCGCCGTGATCGCCGTGCTCTGCCAGAACATTTCCGTCATGGAGTGCATCGGTTTCGCGATAAAAGGTTTCACACCGTCCAGCCCGATATTAAAGGATATCCTTTCGGGGGGCGGACTTCTGGAAATGCTGGAGTCCTGCGTCATCGTGACGCTCGCATGTTCCTATTCCGGGATCTTCTCCGGTACGGATATGCTCCGGGACATCCAGGACTACCTCGAAAAAATGATGAGCAAAACAGGAAAGTTCATGGTAACGCTGATCGTGTCGCTGGTGACGTGCGGCGTTTTCTGCAGCCAGACCATCGCGGCCATGCTTTGCAACGACCTGATGAGAAAGCCATACGAAAATGCAGGTGGCGACAAATACGAGCTAGCCATGGACATAGAGAACTCGGCCATCATGGTCTGCGCCCTGTTCCCATGGTGCATCGCGGCTTCCGTTCCGATCACCATGCTCGGTGTCAGCAGCAAATGCATCTTCTACGCATTCCTGCTGTATCTGGTACCGTTTTTCTATATCGTGACAAAAGGGCGGTGGTATAAAGATAAAGGTCAGGAAGATGGTGGCGATGCTAGACGCGGCGACTGATGATCACCACGGTTTGCTCGCAGAGAATAACAGAAGAGTCACCACGTGCTGAAGCACTGTGACTCTAGTATAAAATCTGCGCGCCAAATCGCAGATTTGGGCAGATTACTACGAACCCCAGAGAAACTCGCCTTGATGCCTTGCCAGGCTCAGACAGTCTCTGGGGTTTGTCGATTCTCTACGCTCGCTTCACCTGTGATCGGACAGTCCCCGCGAAAACCGCTCGCCACCATCTTCCTGCACCAAGCGTACTGTAACTTGGAAAAGGAACGGCGATGCTAGACGCGGCGACTGATGATCACCACGGTTTGCTCGCAGAGAATCGAACCCCAGAGAAACTCGCCTTGAT
>CAMOWO010000063.1 GCA_946628525.1 uncultured Bacillota bacterium
CAAAAGGTTCCCGAATTTCTCGAGAACCTTGATTTTTTGGTTGCGGAGGCAGGACTTGAACCTACGACCTCCGGGTTATGAGCCCGACGAGCTACCAACTGCTCCACTCCGCGATATCATGTATTTGTTTGGTGCCGGAGACCGGGCTCGAACCGGTACGCTACTAGGTAGCACTGGATTTTAAGTCCAGGGCGTCTGCCAATTCCGCCACTCCGGCAAAATGATCGGAACAACATCTGTGAAAAAATTGGCTCCGAGGGTGGGGCTCGAACCCACAACCCTCCGGTTAACAGCCGGATGCTCTGCCATTGAGCTACCTCGGAAAATTTGTCTTCGTGCTGACGACAATGAATATTATATAAAACCTATCGCAGTATGTCAATGATTTTTTCGGATTTTTATAATCTATTTCCGCATTAATTTGCGTCTCATCGCAGCACCGTTTGTCCAATAAGAAGGACCTTTTATATTATAACTTTACTCCTGTCACTTTCAAATAGCTTTGATCTGCAAGTCCGAGGATTCGTTCCGGAAGCCGGCCGGACACGAATCCGGATGCCAATTCAGAGAAGAACGTTGAAATCACATAGGCCCAGGCATCCAGATTGCTCCTTATTGTCTGGTACCGGATGCCAATTTGAAGAAGAACGTTGGAATTCACACCTCTCAAGCATCCGGGATTTCGGAATATCGCCGTTTTGGATGCCGGAAGGGTTCACTTTTCAACGTTTGACTCTGATTTGGCATCCGGATCCGTTCCTTACCATTACCCGCCAGGATCGATCACCACCGCAATGAAACGGCCGCCCAATCGGGCGGCCGCGCTTTTATCATATATTAGTTCTTCTTGCCAAATCTCTTGACGATGGTTTTTCTCTCCGCCTCTTCCGGCTCAGAAGCTTCGGCTGCATCGGCCGGTTCGTCATCGCGCTGGCTCTCGTCCATTTCGATGTACTCCGGCTCGAGAGGCTTCGGCTCCTCTTCCTGGAGCTTTTTGTCCTCTTCCTGGGTCTCTGCGAGCTGTCTCTGGTGCTCCTCTTCCTGCGCCTCCTCGATCAGCGCGATCTTTTTGGAGTACTTGCGGATGTTTTCCTTGTCGCCCTGTGCTTCGTAGATGGCCAGCAGTTCTTTCATGGTCTCGAGGTGGCTTCCATTGAGCTGAAGTGCTTTCTTCAGGCAGGAAACGGCTTTCGCCTCGTCGCCTACCATCTCGTAGCCTACGCCGAGGTAGTAGTGGAGCGGCCACCAGTCGTTGAACTTTGAGTTTTGGTAGCGTTCCAGTTTGCCGATGCCTTCTCCGTAGCGGCCTGCCATGATGTCATTGCATCCGGCTTCGATGGCAACAGGGTCTGCGATCTGCTTGATCCTGTTGCGGATTTCTTTGCGGTCCTTGTTGTTCTTTGAGAATTTGACGAATTCGTTCCATGTCGCCTGGGCCTTCGCGTAGAGTCCCATGTTCAGGTATGTGTACCCGAGATAGTAGTATCCCATCGCGAACCTAGGATGGGTCTCCGTGAGCAGCTCCAGCCAGTCAAGGCACTCCGCCTTGAATCTGCCGACGTATTCCTCGTTTCTGCTGTTGCTGTACATCACGCGGAGGGCTCTCGTATAGGAGTACATGGCGTGAAGGTAGTCGTACTGCATGCACAGGCACGCTCTGAACATGACGCAGGCCTGGTCCATTTCACCCTGCTCTGCAGCGTCTCTGCCCTTACGAAGGATACCTTCCGTCATCTTCTTGCCGAAACCTTTGATCAGGAAATCGCAGTAATTCTGGGTATATTTGAAATGAGGGTCGCAGCCCATGACCCATGCCATGTTTTCGGCAAGGACCATCATGTTCACGCCGTTGCCCCCGGCGAACTCCTTGACTTCCTTCTTTCTGAGAGGAACCGGCACGCCTTTCATCATGGAAGCATCCTTTGCTTTCGCCAGGAACTCGTCGGAGAACTCGACGAATACGAATCTGTTGAGATACTTTCTGAAGTATTTACCGATCCTGTCTTCTCTGATCTGTATGTCCGCTTCTTCCCTCGGTCTTACCACGGTTCTCGTGATACCGAGGGACTGAGCGAGGCTCTTTTTTTCTTTCGCCATTTCTTATCACCTTTCTTGATTTCGGTAGACGAGGTCCGGGCTTACAATGCCCTGAACCTTTCGTCTTTGAACATGTCATGGTTCTCCATGGCACGTCTGAGAAGATCCATCATTTTTTCTTTGTCATCAGGAAGATTTCCACGCAGGGATACGTAGTTCGACGCATGGTTGCTCCTGAGGACGCATTTCTTCTCTACATTCGTATGCTTCAGCATCAGAAGGGTCTCTGCCATGACTTCCTCCGGTGAGAGAAGCTGGAGTTTCCCTGACTGTATATCATCATACATCGGCACATTCTTCTCGACGATGAGGGTCAGAAGGCCGACGTAGGATGGCTGCATCTCGGAGATCATGGTGCCTGTCTCGATGGCATGCTCCTCCCAACCATCTTTGCCTGCAAGGCCTGAGATGAATGTGACGGACGCCTGCATGCCGCAGCGCTCGATCTTCTGTACAGCATCGATGAGTTCCTGCCTCGTGACACCTTTGTTCACGGCCTTGAGCACTTTGTCGCTTCCCGACTCCGCGCCGATGTAGACCATCGTAATGCCCGCTTCGTAGAGCTCGCGCATCTCTTCGTCCGTCTTCTTGTTCACGGCATTCGCTCTGCCGTAGATCGTCGTGCGCTCACATTCAGGGAAGTTCTCCTTGATGTAGTTCAGGATCGGGAGCAGACGTTCATTCGACAGTGCCAGCGCATCGCCGTCGCAGAGGAAGATCCTCGGAACGCTTCTGTAATGAGCTCTTGCCCATGCCAGATCTTCAAAAACTTCTTCCTGCTTGCGCACTCTGAACTTCTTCGCCTTGAACATCTTGCAGAACGTGCACTTGTTGTGGGTGCACCCTATGGTCACCTGCACAAGGAGACTGTACGCCTCACTTGGCGGTCTGTAAATATCACCTTCATACCTCATACCTTAAAGTCCTCCTTACATCCTCTCCGGCGCCTTCATACCAAGAAGCCCCAGACCGTTTCTTATTGCCGTCGCACTGGCCATCACAAGGGCCACCTTCGCCTTCTTCTCTTCTTCATCCTCCACCAGGATATGCTCATCGTGGTAGAACTTGTTGAATGCCCTGGCGATGTCCACGATATGCCTCGTGACGACGGACGGCTCATATTTCTCTCCGGCCTCTACGATGACTGCCGGGAATTCGTATAAGAGTTTGACCAAAGCGTGGGCGCTGTCTGATGCGATCTTCGACGCGTCGAATCCCGCCGCGGCCGCTGCTGCCACATCCTCTCCTGCTTTGCGAAGGACGCTGCATGCTCTGGCATGTGTGTACTGTACGTATGGACCGGTCTCTCCGTCGAAATTGAGGACCTTGTCCCAAGAGAACACGTAGTCCTTGATCCTGTAGTTCGAAAGCTCGTTGAAGACAACGGCACCGATCCCAACATCTGCTGCTGTCCGGTCCAGTTCCTCCATGCCGACTTTCTTCTCCTGCATGATCTCCCTTGTCTTCTCCACGGCCTTATTGAGAACGTCCTCCAGGAAGATGACGCGACCTTCTCTCGTGGACATCGTTCCGTCTTCCATACTTACGAGACCGAAAGGAACGTGCACGCAATCCTTTGCCCAGTCGTAGCCCATCATCTCGATGACTTTGAACCACTGCTGGAAATGCAGGTTCTGCTGAGATGCCACCACGTAGATATTCTTGTAGAAATCGTAGGTCTCCTTCCTGTAGACAGCGGCTGCGATATCTCTCGTTATGTAAAGGGTGGAGCCGTCTCTCTTTCTGATCAGTGCAGGCGGAAGGTCGTAATCGTCCAGGCGAACGATCTTCGCCCCGTCGTCTTCCACCAACAGGCCCTTCTCCTCCAGTTCGTCCACGATGCGGTCCATCTTGTCGGAGTAGAAACTCTCTCCGTTGTAGGAATCAAAGCTTATGCCCAGCATGTCGTAGACACGGCTGAACTCTTTGAGACTCTCTTCTCTGAACCACGTCCAGAGTTCCAGTTCTTCCGGCTCCCCATGCTCCAGCCTTGTGAAGATGGCTCTGGCCTCATCCTCCAGGGACGGATCTTTCTCCGCTTCCTGATGGAACTTCGTATAGTAGGAGAGCAGCGACTTGATCGGTTCTCTCTCCACGTCTTCTTTCTTTCCCCAGCGTCTGTAGGCGCAGATCATCTTGCCGAACTGGGTGCCGTAATCTCCGAGATGATTGATCCGGAATGCATCGTATCCCAGGAAATCGAAGATCTTATAGATGGAATTCCCGATTACCGTGCTCCGGATGTGCCCGATGTGGAACGGCTTGGCGATGTTCGGGGAGGAATACTCCACGATGACTTTGCGTCCGGCTCCGATATCGCTTCTTCCGTAATCGTCTCCCTCGCTGATGACCTGGCTGATGACCTCGGAAGCCATGGCCTCCTTGGAGATGAACATGTTCACGTATGCGTTCACCTGCTCCACCTTCACGAAGAACTCGTTGTCCTTGATCGCCTCTGCGATGTCAGCGGCGATGAGGGGCGGCGCCTTGCGGAATATCTTGGCCAGTTTGAAGCAAGGAAATGCGAAATCTCCCATCTTGCTGTCTCCCGGAGTCTCGATCATATCCAGGATGTCTGCCTTATCAAGCTCCGGCGCTGCTGGAGCGATGATGTCGGCGATTCTTTCTTTGTAGTCTATCATTATTACTTCCTCACTGACGCTTCAGCTTCACGACCGTGACACCGTCACCGCCTTCATCGAAGCCTCCGCGCTTAAAATCTTTCACGCTCTTGTTTCTCTTAAGCATATCATGGATGCCCTTTCTCAGGATACCCTCTCCTCTTCCGTGGATCACCGTGACGGTGTCGAGACCTGAGATGTAAGCATCGTCTATATATTTTTCCACATCCATCACTGCATCGTCAAGGTTTTTGCCTCTTACATCTATGGATGTGCTGACTGTCTGGGATTTTCTCTTGTAAATGCTGCCGTAGGACGTGTTTCTCTTTTTCTTCTGCAGCTTCTGCTGATCGATCAGCATGAGATCCGAAACGTTCACGCCTACTTTCATGATGCCGATCTGCACCTGGAGACTGCCCTTCTCATCCGGCAGGGAGATGACCTCTCCGTTCTGCCCCAGCGTCAGGACCTTGACTCTGTCTCCTACGGAGAGCTTCGACGGATCCACAGGCTCCTTGTTGACCTCCCGCTGGATGG
>CAMOWO010000064.1 GCA_946628525.1 uncultured Bacillota bacterium
AGAAGAACGGCTACGTGATGGATGAGGATCTGAGCGGGTATCTAGCAGGAGAATTCGAACGGCTTCGTGCAGAGAAGCAGGAGAACTTCGGTAACGCCCGTACTGTGAGGAACGTCTTCGAAAAAGCCATCGCGAACCACGCCAACCGGGTGGCCACCCTCGAAGACCCGGACAAACACACGCTGGAGCTTCTGACGAAGGAAGACATCGCGGCCGCCATCGAGACAGAATCCGAAAACAATTATTCCAAAGAAAAATGAGGAGGACTTGGTCCCCCTCATTTATTATTTTTAAATGACTTATTCTTTCAGCGTCTTCATCGTCGGGAAGAGCAGCACGTCTCTGATGGCAGGGCTGTCTGTGAGGAGCATCACGAGACGGTCGATACCGTATCCGATACCTCCTGTCGGCGGCATGCCGATCTCAAGAGCATTCAGGAAGTCTTCGTCCGTGTGGTTCGCTTCCTCGTCTCCCGCTTCAAATGCTGCATCCTGAGCTGCGAAACGTTCTCTCTGATCGATCGGATCGTTCAGTTCGGAATATGCGTTGCACATCTCCCATGAGTTGATGAACAGCTCGAATCTCTCTACCTTCGTCGGGTCGTCCGGCTTCTTCTTCGTCAGCGGCGAGATGGCCAGCGGATGATCCGTTACGAATACCGGCTGGATCAGGTTCTCTTCGCAGTATTCTTCAAAGAATGCGCTTACGATCTCACCCTTGCCGTGATAATCTTCATACTCGATCTCGTGCTCATCGGCCAGTGCCTTCGCTTCTTCGTCCGTCTCGATCTGGTCGAAGTCGATTCCCGTGAACTTCTTGATGCATTCGTTCATCGTGATGCGCTCAAAAGGTTTGCCCAGGTCGATCTCGATGCCGTTGTATGTGATCAGCGTCGTTCCGCATACCTTCTCTGCCAGGTATCTGAACATATCCTCTGTCAGGTCCATCATTCCTTCGTAATCGGTGTAGGCCTGGTAGAGCTCCATCAGTGTGAACTCAGGGTTATGTCTCGTATCGACACCTTCGTTACGGAACACTCTTCCGATCTCGTAGACTCTCTCAAGACCACCGACGATGAGTCTCTTGAGGTAGAGCTCCAGTGAGATCCTCAGCTTCACGTCCTCATCGAGGGCGTTGTAGTGTGTATCAAAAGGTCTTGCTGCTGCGCCGCCTGCGTTTGATACCAGCATCGGCGTCTCTACTTCCATGAAGTCTCTGTCATCCAGGAAGTTTCTGATCTCCTTGATGATCCTGGATCTCTTCAGGAACGTCTCCTTAGACTCCTGGTTCATGATCAGGTCCACGTATCTCTGTCTGTATCTGAGGTCCGTGTTCGTCAGTCCGTGGAACTTCTCAGGAAGGATCTGCAAGCTCTTCGTCATGAGCGTCAGCTCTGCGGCGTGGATGGAGATCTCCCCTGTCTTCGTCTTGAAGACCGTACCTCTGACGCCGACGATATCGCCCACGTCGTATTTCTTGAAGGCCTTGTATTCATCCTGGCCGACTTCGTCTCTTGCAACGTAGACCTGGATGTTTCCCTGGACGTCCTGAATATTGCAGAAGGAAGCTTTGCCCATGATACGCTTCGACATCATCCTGCCTGCCACCTGGACTTCTTTACCTTCAAGAGCATCGTAGTTGTCCTTGATCTGCTGACTGTGATGTGTCTGATCGTACTTCGTGATCACGAAAGGATCGTTGCCTTCCGCCTGCAGTTCTGCCAGCTTGTCTCTTCTGACCCTTCTGAGCTGGTTCAGATCAGGCTGCTGTGCTGCCTGCTTTTTTCTGTTATCTTCTGACATGTCGTCTCCCGTCTGTATCTATACTATCTTGCAATATTTAATATTTCGTATCTGATGAATCCGTCAGGTACTTCAACGTCTACCTTGTCGCCCTTCTTGTGTCCCAGCAGGGACTTGCCGACGGCGGATTCGTTTGAGATCTTGCCGTTGAACGGGTCTGATTCTGTCGCACCAACGATGGTGTAGACTTCCTCTTCTCCAAGGTCGAGATCCTTCACTGTGATGGTGAGTCCGACGCTTACAACGTCACCCTTCAGATCTTCTTCGCTGATGATCCTTGCCTTCTTCAGCATCTGATCCAGCTTGTCGATCCTTGCTTCCAGTTCTGCCTGCTCGTTCTTGGCGGCATCATATTCAGCGTTCTCGCTGAGGTCTCCGTAGGAGATCGCTTCCTTGAGCCTGTCGGCTACTTCTGCTCTCTTGACGGATACCAGTTCTTCACGTTCAGCTACTATTTTGTCATACCCTTCCTGGGTCAGGATAAGTTCATCATTATTGAATTCAGCCATTGTTGTATCTCCTTTCGACTTATTGTCGCATCGAATAATTATACTGTATTTACAACGTTCTTGTCAACGTGGCCACGCCTCAAATATTGACAGTTTGCTCTACTGGTGGTATTGTTATTTCAAGTATTTTTAACGGAGGTCACCAATGGAGATCAAAGGCGCAATAATAGATCTTGACGGCACGCTGCTGGACTCTACAGAGACGCTGAAGGGCGCAGCTGCCAGATACATCATGTCCCTGATGAAAACACCTGAACCGAACATCTGGGAAGAAACGAAGGATATGACGATCCCTGTCCTGAGCCACTACCTCAAGGAGGAGTATCGCATCGCCACGACAGAAGACAAGATCGCGAAGGGCTACAACACCATCCTGAGAGAGAACTACATCGAGAGCGTCAAGCTCAACGAGTACGTCCCGATCGTTCTTGAGAAATTCAAGCAAAGGGGTGTCCATATGGCCATCACCACGTCCACCGCTTATCACATCGTGGACGAGATCCTCATAAGACTCGGGATCCGCGATTATTTCAAATACATCATCACGACAGAGTCCACACAGTCTAAGGAGCACCCGCAGCTCTTCCGAGATGCCCTCGATGCCCTCGACACCACGCCGGAGAACACCATCGTCGTGGAGGACGGCCTCATCGGCATCCGCACCGCAAAGGAAGCCGGTCTCTATGTCATCGCCATGCATAATAAGGAGTACGCCGATGAAGAAGAGGCGATCCGCGAAGTGGCGGACGAGTACATCTACAGCTTCAAAGAGCTGGTGGGCAGACGGACGATGTAACGAACAAGAAACGCCAAGAAAAAAGAGAGTTGCTTTCGCAACTCTCATTTTTATTTAAGATATTCTTCCAGGAGTTTCACCCCGTCTTCGATGCATCCATCGCAGGATCGCAGCACCTTGCCGGTATCCACTCCCTTGATCTCTCTGCAGATGACAGAGCCGTTCATTTCTTTGAACTGCGCCGTCAGCGCCTTCATGTCGCGGTAGCAGTCCTTCTTGGTGCGCGGCTTATCAAGATCGCCATCGGATCTTGCCATGCCCACCACTGCTGCCATCGCAGAAACGGCACCACAAGTCCCCATGGTCCCCATGCCGAAGCCGAAGCCCTCCATCATACGGAAAACTTCCCGCTCATCCATACCAAGGTCCTCTGCGAAAACACAGGCCACTGCCTGGGCACAGTTGAACCCCTTCTTGTGGAGCTCCTTCGCCCTTACCGCCTTATCTGACATCTTCTACGCTTCCTCCACTGCGAGAGCTTCGAACTCTGCAACGACCTTCTCGAACTCTGCTTCGTCCTCGATGTCGATCAGTTCATAGTCCTCTCCGAACTCCTTGTAGCCATAGATATAAACATCTTCTGTGCCAAGAGGATTGAGGGCGATATATTCCTTACCGAGCGCATCGAACACTCCGAGGATCCCGCATTCTTCCTCTTCGCCGTCATCGAATTCCAGAGTTATGATTTCGTCTTCTTCGTATCCGTATAATTCTTTATCTGCCATAATTACCTCCAAATCATCAATGTTTAAACAAACATTCATCTTGCCCTAACTATATCATCTGATTATCCAATAGGCAACAAGATTATTTCTCTTCGCGCCCTGCCGCTGTGTGAAAATAATCCCACACTTTCTCAGCCGCGCCCGCATTCATGCTCTCCGTATCCGCAAGTTCTTCCTTCGATGCCGTCTTGATCTTTTCGACGCTTCCGAATTTGCGAAGCAGCGCCTTTCTTCTGGCCGGTCCGATGCCGTCGATCTCATCGAGCACCGATGTGAAGGCGTGCCTGCCCCTGACGTTTCTGTGGTACTCGATGGCGAACCTGTGGACTTCCTCCTGCATGGTGCCGATATAGCTGAAGAGAAGACTCCTTTCTTTTAACGGGATCTCCTCGTATTCATCCTCGTTCTTTCTGTATATGAGCGCCCTCGTCCTGTGGTTATCGTCCTTGACCATGCCCACCACGGGGATGTCAAAGCCCGTCTCGTCGATGACCGCCAGCGCGGTGCTCACATGGCCCTTGCCGCCATCCATAAAAATGATGTCCGGCAGCTGGCTGAACTTCTCGTCTCCTTCGAAGACTCTGCTGAATCGTCTCGTGAGCATCTCCGTCATGGAGCCGTAGTCGTCCTGCCCCTGTATCGTCCGGATCCTGAACTTCCTGTAGCTGCTCTTGTCCGGCTTCAGCCCGTCGTACACCACCATGGCCCCGACGGTATCCACGCCGTTGGTGTTGGAGATGTCGTAGGCCTCAGCACGAAATTCCCTGCCATCGTACTCTCCTTCTGCAGCGCCCATGGCTTTGAGCACGCCAAAAACCTCGCCTCCGAGGGTCTCCCGGCGCTCCCGCGCATCCTTTGCACGCCTGTCGATGTTCTTCACCATCTCCAGGACGTCCTTTCGGGCCAGCTCCACGAGGGCCTTCTTCTCTCCTCTCTGGGGGCGCAAAAGTGTCACGGTGTGTCCCGCGTTCTCCGTCATCATCGCCTCCAGCGCGTCTTTGTCCTTCGGCATGTCCGTCACCAGGATCTCCCGGGGCACGTTCGGCATGCTCCCGTAGTACTGATTCAAAAACGCCGACACCAGCTCCGACCGGTCTGCTTCGTGGGAGTTGTCCATCTCGTGGCTTTCCCTTCCGATGAGTTTGCTGTCCCGCACAAAAAAGACCACCATGTTCGTCGTCTCCGTGCCTCTGGCCGGGAGCACGATGTCCATGTCCGTGTCGTGATGGAGCACGACTCTCTGGGTCGCCGACAGTGCTTTGGCCGCTTCGATCTGGTCACGGTATACCGCCGCCTCTTCGAAGTCGAGCCGCTCAGACGCCGCCTGCATCTTGCTTTTCAGGCTGCTGATCAGCGCCTTG
>CAMOWO010000065.1 GCA_946628525.1 uncultured Bacillota bacterium
TCTTCTTGTCTTCCTTCTCCTTCTTCATGGCTGTGGTCAGAAGGTACGGCAGGATGCTCAGGGCCATGTCCTTGAACGCGGCTGTCTTGCCGTGGTAGAGTTCCAGGAAATGTGCGCCGCCTGCTTCTGCAACCGGTACGACCTCTTCTGCATCGAATTTGCTGTCGTATGCGCCGTCCACGCAGGCTCTCATCTCCTCCGGAGTATAGTCCGTGAAGAAGGCACTGATGATGTTATAGGCCACTTCCTTGTACGGCATTTCTGCCAGTTCTTCTATTGAAACGGGAAGAGCGGGTACGCTGTCCGGCACGTAGAGGCCTTTGTCCTCCGCTATGCCTTTGATGACAGCCTGTGCAGCCGTCTTGATATCGCTGCTTCCCCTTGTACTCTTATAATTGATCATTTTTCAATACTCCTTCAAGATTCTCAATGTAATTCACGATCACGTCCACGTCAGCCAGCGCACCCTTGCCTGTGGTGCCGCAAGCCAGAAGTGATGATTTCGGATCTATGAAATTGTACCCGTAGCTTGCAAGTTTCTCTAAATTGTCCTGCAGGATCGGGTTTTCATACATGTTAGTATTCATCGCCGGTGCCATTACCATGATCGCCTGGTTATGGGCCGCCAGGATCGTGGAGGTCAGCATGTCGTCGGCGATGCCGGATGCCACCTTGCCGATGATGTCTGCCGAGGCCGGTACCACCGCCACCACGTCGGCCAGTTCTGCCAGATAAATGTGGTTTACGACAGCCGGATCATCCTCATCAAAGGTGTCCGTATACACCTTGTTCTTGCTCAGTGTCTGCAAAGTGAGCGGGGTTATGAATTTGCTGCCCGCTTCTGTCAGAATAACGTACACATTATGCCCGTCCTTAGTCAGTCTGCTCGTTACGTCCGCTGCTTTGTATGCGGAGATACTTCCTGATACTCCGAGTACGATGTTCATCATACGCCTCCTGTTATCTGTTTTTTACCTGTTCGGTCACACGTTTCGCGATCATGCGGCCGATCTCATCCTTTGTTTCCATGGTATCCACACTGCCGTCTCGGTGAACGAGATAGCCTCTGTGCTTACCATTTCCTATCTCTGAAAGGTCATTGGCCAGAACAAAATCGCAGTCGTTCTTCTTCATCAGGTTCGTGGCCACTTCTATGAGTTCCTCGTGGGGCACGCTGCTCAGCAGCTTGAATCCCACAAGCAAAGTATCCGGGGATGCCGGTTTGATGGTGTTGATGACCTTCGGCGTGCGTTTGAGGATGATCGCCAGATCGTCGATGGAGGAACTGATCTTATGTCCTTCGATCTTGTCCGACTTGACGCCGGTCCTGATGGCTTCCACCGTTGTGACTTCATCCACCATGTAATCGCTGACGGCCATGGCATGGACCACCGCATCGATCTTGTCCTTCTCAAGGATCTCCGTCAGTTTCTGAAGAAGGTCCATGGTCCCGCCGATCGTGACAGGCTCCACCAGCTCATCCTCCGGCCAGAGAGCCTTCTCGCCGTGCAGGTAGTACAGTTTCTCTATGTCCTGACGGTAGTCCTCCAGGAAGGCCTTGCCGATGGCCAGTCCCAGGCTTCCGGTGGACGTATTGGTTATTTTTCTGACGTCATCGATGGGCTCCGAAGTGCCCCCTGCCGTGATCAAGATCTTCATTCTATTCGGACCTCATTTCATATTTTTTCCTAACTTAATAATTTTAAATGGTAACTGGGTTTCCTGTCAATATATGATATAATGGTAAATACGTTTATAATAGCATGGAGGAAATCATATGGATAGAAAGAGTGTGTGGGGTTCCTACAGCCCGGAGGATCTGGGCGAACTGGATGCTCTGAACGAAAGATATAAAGACTTTCTTACCCGGGGCAAGACGGAACGCGAATGCGTCAGACTCGCGCTGGAGCTCGCCAAAGAGAAGGGATATGAAAATATCCAAGACTACATCAAAGAAGGCAGGAAGCCTGAGACCGGCGCGAAACTCTTTGCCGTCGGCATGGAGAAGATGCTGGTGCTCTTCAGGATCGGGAAGGAACCTGTCTCTGCGGGCATGAACATACTCGGCGCGCATATCGACTCACCGCGTCTGGACGTGAAGCAGAACCCTTTGTATGAAACAGAAGAAATGGCGTATCTGGATACCCATTACTACGGCGGCATCAAGAAGTATCAGTGGGTGGCCCTGCCGATGGCGATCCACGGTGTCGTGGCTAAGAAAGACGAAAGTCTCGTGGACATCACCATCGGAGAATCGGCGGATGATCCTGTATTCGTGTTCACGGATCTTCTCATCCACCTGGCGCAGAAGCAGATGAAGAAGGACGGCGCCACCGTTGTGGAGGGTGAGAAACTGGATCTTCTCATCGGGAACAGACCGCTTGATAAGACAGAACTGGAAGAGGACGAGAAAGCGGCCGTGAAGGCGAACGTCCTGTCCATCCTCAAAGATAAATACGGGATCGAAGAAGAGGACTTCCTGTCTGCAGAGCTTGAGATCGTCCCAGCAGGTGCGGCCAGAGACTGCGGCCTTGACCGGAGCATGATCATGTCCTACGGTCAGGACGACAGGGTCTGCGCGTACACGTCCCTTCAGGCTATGCTGGACGTGGAGGATACGGAGCGCACTTCATGCTGCCTGCTGGTGGACAAGGAAGAGATCGGAAGCGTCGGCGCAACGGGCATGCACTCCCGGTTCTTCGAAAACATCGTGGCGGAACTCATCGCCCTCACGGAAGGCGAATCGGACCTCAAGACACGCAGAGCCATGCAGAATTCCCGCATGCTCTCATCGGATGTCAGTGCCGCGTACGATCCGCTCTACGCAGACGTTTTTGAGAAGCGTAGCGCTGCTCTCATGGGCAAAGGCATCTCGTTCAATAAATTCACGGGCGCCAGAGGCAAGAGCGGTTCGAACGATGCGAACGCGGAATATCTGGGCAGGCTCCGCCGCGTCATGGACGATGCCGACGTGCACTTCCAGATCACGGAGCTGGGCAAAGTCGATGCCGGCGGCGGCGGTACCATCGCCTACATCATGGGCAACTACGGCATGGAAGTCATCGACAGCGGCGTTGCCGTGCTGAACATGCACGCACCTTTTGAGATCAGCAGCAAAGCTGATGTATACGAAGCTTATAAATGCTACAAAGCATTTCTTGTCAACATGTAAGTTATTAAACAGCTTGGAAGGAAGGACTTAATCATGACAATTATTTCTAAGTGGAACTCTCTCAGCCTCATCATCAGGATCCTCATCGGTCTTGCAGCAGGCGCCATTCTTGGTCTTCTGCTGCCGAAGGTCACGTGGATCGCTATCCTGGGAGACCTTTTCGTGGGAGCCCTCAAAGGTATCGCTCCTGTTCTCGTTTTCGTCCTCGTGGCGTCTTCCCTTGCGAACGCCAGGGGCGGCCACGCAGGCAAATTCAGACTCGTTATCGCCCTGTACCTGATCAGTACATTCAGTGCTGCGATCCTCGCAGTACTTGCCAACAATTTCTTCAGGCTCACGGTTCCTCTCGAAGGTGTTGCGGCTGCCGAAGGCTACACGCCTCCTGAAAGCATGTCTGAAGTTATCGGAAACCTCCTCAGAAACGTCGTTTCAAACCCAATCAGTTCCATCGCCGAGGCGAACTACATCGGTATCCTTTTCTGGGCGGTGATCATCGGACTCGCACTTAAGATGACGCTTCCTGCAACGAAGAATTTCTTCAACGACCTTGCGGAAGTCCTCTCCAAAGTGGTTCGCTGGATCATCCAGGCTGCACCTTTTGGTATCATGGGTCTCGTGTTCAACGCGGTATCCACAAGCGGCATGGCGATCTTCAAGACATACGGTCAGCTGGTGGCACTGCTGGTCGGCATCATGCTCACCGCAGCATTCATCATCGTGCCTCTGATCGTTGGTATCGTGCTTCGCCACAACCCGTATCCGCTGGTGTTCCACTGCGTCAAGACGAGTGGTATCACGGCGTTCTTCACCAGAAGTTCCGCTGCGAACATCCCTGTGAACATGGAGCTGTGTAAGAACCTGGGACTCGATAAGGACATGTACTCCGTATCCATCCCTCTCGGCTCTACGATCAACATGAACGGCGCAGCCATCACCATCACGACGCTTACACTTGTGGCGGCATTCACCACAGGCACCATGGTTTCACTTCCGCTGATGATCATACTCAGCATCATCGCCGCACTCTCTGCATGCGGTGCATCAGGCGTGGCAGGAGGATCGCTCCTTCTCGTACCGCTCGGCTGTTCCCTCTTCGGGATCCCGGCAGATATCGCTATGCAGATGGTAGGAATCGGCTTCATCATCGGCGTCATCCAGGACTCCATGGAGACGGCCCTGAACTCATCAGCAGACGCCATCTTCACGGCAACAGCAGAATTCTACGAATGGAAGAAGGAAGGCAAAAAGCTGCCACTGTAATGGGCGCCGAGCGTCTGCCCCAAATAACGTTACCAAAAAACCCGCAAGATGCGGGTTTTTTGATTGCAGCCAAAGGCCGGGCCGGGCTGGGTTGCTCGATGAACACGGGCTTTCCCTGGTTTTGGCGGTCAGAGATGTTCGTTCACACATATATGCAGAAACATCCCTGATTCTGGTGGCGTTCAACCATATACGCAATAATATGCGATTTCCTGTGGAATTTCTTCTCTCAGAACCATGTCCAAGCCAAATCAACCGATGCTCGAACGGGTCACAGGAGTATATTTCGGACTCAACTGTCAGCAAAAGGATCATCAAGCCATCACCTTACACATATATGCATAAACATCCCCGATTCTGGTGGAGTCCCACCAAAATCAGGGATGTTTTGGATCAGCTGTGGGATACTGTCTGAACCGATTTGACCTGAGCTTCTTGTTTGGACGTCCTGTGTTGTAGCGAAAGCGACTGATGGCATATACGCTGTTGCCATACATACTGTCATCACGGCTGCGAAAAGTCGCTTCTTGAACATTGCTTTCTTCACAAGCTCTCTCCCTTCTGTAATTATGTCTAAACTTAGTTGATACTTGCGGAAGTAGGTCTGCCCACCTTCCGAGTCTGTAGTTTAAAAGAACGGAAAAGAGATGTTAAATGTTTTAGAGAATATTTTTCAATCATAACCACCAGTTGAACTGGTGGTATGACCCTGCCCTAAAAGGGCCTATT
>CAMOWO010000066.1 GCA_946628525.1 uncultured Bacillota bacterium
GTGCTCCCTCATCGTGGCACGCCACCTCAAAAGAGCATCTCGTTCTGGTGGACGTCTTATCGAACATCAGCACCACGTTCTTGCCCCTCAGCAGGTCTCCGATCTGCCCGGACTTCTTCTTCGCCTTGAGCTTATGGCCAAGGTCGAGCATATATCTGATCTCTTCCGGTGTGAAATCCATAAGTGTGAGAAAGCTTCTTCCCCTCAGATCAACTGCCATAATTCATATCTCCTTATCTAAAATACTCAGTCTAATTTAACACAACTCTCAGTTCTTATCTACCCGTATGCCGTGAAATTGATAATAACATGTTTCAAGACGTCCGTTGTACAGTTTCCTTCTCCTGTCGGCCTGCCGGCCCATGACCTTCTCCTCCGCCTCTTTGTCGGTGGTGATCATGAACAGAGACCAGTCCGGGTTCTCCCGGAAGAATCGGCCGAATGCCTTGTAGATCTTCGCGATGGCCTCCTCGTCTCCGATCCTCTCACCATACGGAGGATTCGTTACAACGATGCCGTTTGGACCGGAAGGCTCGAGCCGCGAGACGTCCATTTTCTTAAAGGAGATGTCCTCCTCTACTCCGGCCGCCTCCGCGTTCTCCTTTGCCGCCTCCAACGCTTTGCCGTTTATATCCGATGCGTAGATCTCCATAGGCGTGTCGTAGTCGATGGCCCCGAAGGCCTCCGCCTTTTCTTCTTTCCAAAGGTCCTCGCCGATCATGTCCCACTCCTCGCAGGCAAAGTGTCTGCCAAGTCCCGGGGCGATGTTCCGGCCGATCATCGCTGCTTCGATGGGGATCGTTCCCGATCCGCAGCACGGATCTACGAGGATCCTGCCCTTCTTCCAAAAGCTGAGCTGCACCATGGCCGCCGCCAGGGTCTCCTTGATGGGAGCCGCCACGTCTTTTACTCTATAGCCTCTCTTGTGCAGCCCTGTGCCGCTGGTATCCACCGTCAGCGTCACCCTGTCCTTGAGGAGGGTCGCCTTGACGGTGTACTCTGCCCCTGTCTCCGGCAGTTCTTCCACACCGTAGAATTCTCCGAGTCTTTTTGCGATGGATTTTTTGACGATGCGCTGTATGGCCGGCTCGCTGTGGAGCCTGGATTTCACCGGGGTGCATGTCACAGTGAATTTGCCGTCAAGAGGGATCAGGGACTCCCATTCGATAGCCCCCGTCTGCTGGAAGAGGTCTTCGAATTCTTTCGCTTCGAATTCTCCCATCTTCAGCAGCACCCTGTCCGCACACCGCAGCCACAGGTTCGCCTTTATGATGCCCCGTTCATCCGCCAGAAAAGTGACCTTGCCGTCCTCCGTGCGGAGGATGCGGAATCCCAAAGCCTGCAGTTCACGTTTCACCACGGCTTCCAGACCGAATGTGGCGGTCGCGATCAGTTCCAGTTTCATTCTATCACCTGTTCGAATCTATTTCCCAGCAGATCGTATCCGTAGATGCGTCTGCCTTTCTCGTCTGTCCTTCTCTTCGTTATCCTGATGAAGCTCTCTCCGTCCTGCTCCATGTACCGTTTCAGTTCTTCCGCATCACTGCAGGTGATGCTGCTGACATCAGCCTCGTATCCTGTGATCATATCCCCGTTGAGGGTGAGCTTTCCTTCCGGCCAGTCTTTCCCCGCAAGGACCTGAAAACCCGCTTCCGATTTTCCCAGTCTTTCCATCTGGCAGACTACTGCCGCCGGGTTGCTGTCGCAGAGGAAGAAGCCTCTTCCCAGCCGGTCGCATACAGCCCCCAGTGTCCCGGATCCACCGTAAAAGTCCGCGCAGAGATCTCCGGGATCGGAGCAGGCCTCGATGATGCGCTCCAGCAGTTTCTCCGGTTTCTGGGTGGCGTATCCGCTCCTCTCTGCGGATGTCCTGCCCACCATATCGATCTGCCAGACATCCTTCATGTTCACGAGGGTATACCAGCCCACTTCGTCGCAATACTCCGTGACACCTTTGAACCTGTAGGGTTTGAAGCCCCTGTTGTAGGACTTCTCCTGCAGGACGTTGAACTTATAGCTGTCCGTCTTGGAATAGACGAGGAGATTGTCATGCTTTCTCGCGAAGGTCTTCTTGCTGGCGCCCCCGGATTTGTACGTCCAGATGATCTCGTTGACGAAGTTGTCCTCGCCGAAGATCAGGTCCAGAAGGATCCGGGCGAAGTGCGTCACCCTCCTGTCCAGGTGCACCCAGATGAAGCCCGTATCGCTCAGCAGCGTCCTGATGAGCATGAGCCGGACCCCCAGATCCGTAAGATACGTCTCCAGGCTCTCGCTGATATGGTCGTCGTATGCTCCGATCTTCAGGACCTTCGAATCTCCCAGAACGTCGGAATGGATCCGGATGGAAGACATGAACTTTTCCTTCGCAAAGAACGGCGGGTCGATGTACACCACCTGGAGTTTGCCCGCCAGACCTCTGTCCTTGATCAGGTGGAGCATGTACGCCTCGTTATCGCCAAAAGCGATCTCATTTCTTCCCTCGCCGAAAGTATCATCCCTCCGGAAGTTGTACTGCCCCTCCTCGGAGATGATCCTGTTGTATCTTCTGAGGGCCTCTGAATATGCATTGATGAGTTCCGTTAATTCCTTCATGATCTCCCACCTATGAGCACTTTGATCAGATCGGGCCGTCCGATCTTTCGCAGTGCCTTCTCTACCAGTTTATGGTTCTCACGTTTATTGAAATGGAGCAGCGCCCGCTGCATCCTCTTTTCTTCCAGGCTCTTGGCCACGTAGATCTTCTCCCCTGTGAGAGGATCCATCCCCGTGTGGTACATGCAGGTGGCCAGTGTCCCCGGCGTCGGATAAAAGTCCTGCACCTGATCGGGCACGAAGCCCGTCTTCTTGAGGTAAATGGCCAGCTGCGCCGCATCCTCCAGGGTGCTCCCCGGATGAGATGAGATGAAATACGGGATCATGTACTGTTTCTTGCCCAGCCTCTTGTTCGTCTTCGCGTACCTTTCGCAGAAGGTGTCAAAAACGTCCGCAGAAGGCTTATGCATCCTGGCCAGCACCTGCCCGCTTATATGCTCCGGCGCCACCTTCAGGGTGCCGCTGACGTGATCTCTGCAAAGGGTCGTGAGAAAATCGTTCTTTCTGTCCGCCAGCAGGTAATCGTAGCGGACCCCCGACCGGATGAAGACCTTCTTGACTCCCGGAAGGTCCTTAACCGCCTTCAGGGTGCCCATGTACTCTCCGTGTTCCGCCTTGAGCATTTTGCACGGTCTCGGGAAAAGGCAGTCCTTGTTCTGACACATGCCCTTGCTCTTCTGCAGCTCGCAGGACGGACCGGTGAAGTTCGCCGTGGGGCCTCCCACATCGTGGATGTAACCTTTGAAGTCGGGCAGCCCGGTGATGATCTTCGCTTCCTCAACGATGGAGCCTCTGCTCCTGCTGCGCACCTCTCTTCCCTGATGGTAGGTGATGGCACAAAAGGCGCAGCCTCCGAAGCAGCCTCTGTTCGCTGTGATGCTGAACTTCACTTCCTTAATGGCCGGGACCCCGCCCTCCTTCTCATACAAAGGATGGTAGTTCCGCTCAAAAGGAAGTGCGTAGAGGTCGTCTAGTTCCTCCCTCTCCAGAGGCGGCTGTGGCGGATTCTGAAGGACGCATCTTCGCCCCTCGTATCCTTCGATGACCCGGGTGCCCCGGATGGCATCGTTGCTTCTGTATTTCAATGCAAAACTTTCGCAGTATTTTTCTTTTGAGTCCCGGATCTCTTCAAATGACGGGAGCATGATATCCTCCGGCTCCGGGTAGATGTTATCTTCTCTCATCACCACGCTGGTCCCTCTGATCCACGTGATGTCCTTTGCCTCTATGCCGGAATCCAGCGCTTCCGCGATCTCCAGAACGGCTCGTTCTCCCATGCCGTAGATGAGGATGTCCGCTCTGCTGTCCAGGAGGATGGAGCGCCTGACTTTATCGTCCCAGTAATCGTAGTGGCCGAATCTTCGAAGGCTCGCCTCGAGACCGCCGATGATCAGCGGCACATCCTTGTAGCACTGCCTGATCCTGTTGCAGTAGACGGTGACGGCTCTGTCCGGCCGCCTTCCGGCCTTCCCTCCCGGCGAGTATACGTCGGTCTTTCGCTTCCGCTTGAAAACGGAGTAGTTGTTCACCATGGAGTCCACGTTGCCGCTGTTTATGAGAAAACCAAGACGTGGCCTTCCAAAGGCGGTGAAGTCCTTCGTATCGTGCCAGTCCGGCTGCGGGATGATGCCGACTTTATATCCTCTCGATTCAAGGAGTCTTCCGATGATCGCCGTACCAAAAGAAGGATGATCAACATAGGCATCTGCCGTGACGATCACGAAGTCCACCTGCTCCCATCCTCTTTCTCTTATTTCAGCTTTTGTGATCGGCAGAAACATACTCACTCCCGTAATTCCAAAAAGCACGTAATGGTCTGCATATACAGACCATTACAATTCTAACACAAATATTCTTTTGTTTAAACAAATTTCACAAATGACAGGTTCACCCAGTAGCCGTTGCTTGCAAGCTGTACCCAGTCGTTCTTGATGGCTTTGATCTTGTGGGTACCGGTCTTGACGTGACCCTTGGACTTATAGCTGGTGCCGGCTCCTGTGCGCATGTTCAGATCCTTCGCGGTTATCTTCACGTTTGCATTACCCGAAAGTTTCGTGTAGGAGAGCTTGATCCAGCGGCCGTTTGCTGCCAGCTGTCCCCAGCCGTTCTTGACCTTCTTGATCCTTACCACTTTGCCCTTCTTCAGGCTGCCCTTCGCGTCGTAGCTCGTGCCGGCGCCTGTCCTTACGATGAGGCTGGAGGCCGTTACCTTCACCCTGAAGATATGGGAACTGCTGGTGGTGGCCTTCGTGGTCGTCTGCTTCTTCGTGGTGGCCTTCGTGGTGGTGGCCTTCTTAGTCGTGCTGGAAGCCTTCGTCGTTGACGCCTTCGTAGTGCTGGAGGACTTCGTCGTCGTTGATGACGCCTTCGTCTGGCTAGAGGACTCTGTCGTCGTTGTATTCGCCAGCTTCGTGACGTAGCCGAGGCTTACCCAGTACCCGTTGGCCTTGATCTTGGCC
>CAMOWO010000067.1 GCA_946628525.1 uncultured Bacillota bacterium
AAGTCACCTAAGTTCAAGGAAATCCAGGATATGGAAGTTGGCATCCCTGCATGGCTCTCAGTAGACAGAGACAAACTCGAAGGAACTGTTGTGGCTGAGCCTACAAGAGACCAGATCGACGTGCCTGTAGAAGAGCACCTGATCGTCGAATTGTATTCCAAATAATGTAACGGATAATTATAGTTACCATGGAATGAAAAGGAGGGTTTCGAGTGATAGAAATCGAAAAGCCAACAATCGAATGTATATATTCAAACGAAGATCCGAACTACGGCAAATTCGTTGTAGAACCCCTCGAGAGAGGTTACGGTACTACACTGGGCAACAGCATGAGAAGGATCCTTCTCAGCTCCCTGCCGGGCGTAGCCGTTACATCAGTTAAAATTGACGGCATCCTTCATGAGTTCTCAACTATTCCGGGCGTCAAGGAAGACGTTACCGAGATCATACTCAACCTGAAGAAGCTGGCAATCAAGCTGAATGGTGACAGCAACAAAAAAGTACTGATCAATGCAATCGGACCCAAAGAAGTAACAGCGGCAGACATCCTCGGTGATGCAGACGTTGAGATCATCAACCCTGATCTTCACATCGCAACACTGGAAGAGAATGCAACCCTGATCATGGAGATCAGCATCGCGAAGGGCAGAGGTTATGTTCCATCCGAGATGAACAAGGATGAGCATACACCGATCTCAGTCATCCCGACTGACTCCATCTATACACCTGTAAGAAAGTGCAACTTCACAGTAGAGAACACGAGAGTAGGCCAGGTAACGGACTACGACAAGCTGATCCTCGAACTGTGGACAGATGGAACCATCTCACCGAGTGAAGGCGTTTCCATCGGCGCGAAGATCATGCAGGAGCATCTGGGTCTGTTTGTAGGGCTCACAGATCAGGCAGAAGGAATGGAAATCATGGTGGAGAAGGAAGAGAACCAGAAAGAAAAGGCTCTCGAAATGACCATCGAAGAACTGGAACTTTCCGTTCGTTCATTCAACTGCCTCAAGAGAGCATCCATCAATACTGTTGAGGAACTGACAAACAGAACAGAAGAAGACATGATGAAGGTTAGAAACCTTGGTAAGAAGTCACTTGACGAAGTTAAGCACAAGCTGGAAGAGCTGGGACTTAGCCTCAAGCAGAGCGACGAATAGGAAATAAGGAGGACGAGAACGTGCCAGGATATAGAAAATTAGGCAGAGACTCAGCTCACAGAAAGTCAATGTTGAGAAATCTCGTTACAGACCTGCTCAGAGAAGGCAGGATCACGACAACAGAAGACAGAGCTAAGGAAGCCAGAAGACAGGCAGAAAAAATGATCACACTTGCTAAGCGCGGCGATCTTCACGCTAGAAGACAGGCGCTGGCATACATCTACGACGAGACAGTCGTAACAAAGCTCTTTGAAGAGATCGCACCGAAGTACGAAGACAGACAGGGCGGTTATACAAGAATCCTGAAGCTTGGACCTCGCAGAGGAGACAACGCAGAGGAAGTATTCTTAGAGCTCGTATAACGAGAGCGCGGCTGTGACGATGCTTAGTCCTCGTCACTAACGGCCAATACGCCTCACTCAAAGAGAATAGAACCCCAGAGAAACTCGCCATGAAATCATGATGGCTCAGACAGTCTCTGGGGTTTTTCTATTCTCTGATTTCGTTTCGCCGGTGGCCGTAGTAGTTCCTGCGGAATCGCTCGTCACAGCCGAGGTCTCTTAAGAGTATAATTGACTAAAAAAAGAAACTTTCTTGCAACACTTCGGCCGTTGTTCCATACTTAACATATGAAGGGGGCAAAAGGAGAGATCATGGAAGAGCGTATACTCATAGAAAAAGCAAGAAAAGGCGATAAGGATGCGTTTTGCAGCCTTTACGGCCTATATAAGGACAGGCTCTACAGATATGCCTATTTCCGCCTGGGAAGCCACGAGGACGCCGAGGACGCCGTATCGGAGTGCGTGCTCAGCGCATGGAAACAGATCCCGGGCCTGAGGCAACCCGGAGCCTTTGGGGGATGGATCTTCCGGATCCTGTCGGGATGCTGCGCCGGGTACATCAAGGCCCAGATCTCGAAGAAAAACGAAGTGGATCTGGAGACGGCAGATGCAAAGGATCAGCGTCCATCGCAGATAGACGATATCATCCTGAAGGAAGCGATTTCAAGGCTTTCGGACGAGGAGCGCAACATCGTCCTTCTTTCTGTGGTCAGCGGCCTGTCCAGCGTGGAGATCAGCAAGGTGACGGACCTGACGCCCGGGGCGGTCCGGTCCAAACTTTCCCGAAGCCTCAGCAAGTTAAGGGGGTATTTATCATGAAAAACAACAAGGATCATGAATATATCAAAGGGCTTTTTGATGGGAGTGACGTGAAAGCCCCAGAAAGCCTTTCGGAGGAGAAGGTGCGGGCGATGCTGGAGAATGAAGAGCAGAGCAGCGAAGAGAGGACCGTCATCAGTAGCCTCAGAGCAGGGAAGAGACGCCGGAGAAACTTTGGGGTGTTCGCGGCGTGTGTCGTGCTGGCGGTATGCCTGATCCCGGCGGGCAAGTGGGCCGTATCTCCGCATCCGGGCAAGACGGTGGAAGCCGGCGAGGGGATGCTGAAATTCGCGACGGAGAAGCAGCTGGATAAGCAGATCGAGTACCTGACGGCCGACAGGGGAAGCAGCATGTTCCTCATGGGAAGAGGGAGCGATGTCGACGTGATCGCCAACGAGGGGAGTGCGACGGGTGATATGGATGCAGCCGCAGAACCAAAGGCGACTGCCGGTTCCTCCATGACGTCCGCTCCGGGGGCAGCGCCGGAGCACTCCGAGACTTACGTCCAGGTAGAGGGCATCGACGAAGCGGACATCGTCAAGACGGACGGCACATACATCTACTACACCTCAGACATGTCGAACCAGGTCATCATCGCCTTGGCCAAGGACGGCAAGACCGAGAAGATCGGCCGCGTGAACTGCAGCAAAGACGACATCAGCGTCGATGACATCTTCATCAAAGGCGACAAGCTCATCGTCATCGGCCTTGACACTTCCGAGGCCATAGCGGAGGACTGGAACGGCGGATACGGATACAAAGACTGCACGACGGTGGCCGTCTACGATATTTCCGACCGCAGCGCACCGAAGAGGATCTCGAGATTCGCCCAGTCGGGGTTCATCCTTTCTTCAAGGCTCATCGGCGACACCCTTTGCGTCGTGACGAACGATTACATCTATCAGTACGTCAAAGGCAAGAACAAGCCGTGGCTGGATTTTGGAGACGGGTTCGACCAGGTATCGGTGAAGGACATCACGGTGTTTCCTGAGGCCAATACACCGGCGTACACTGTGATAAGCACCATCGATACGGCCAGCGGCAAGATCACCAAGAAACAGGTGAAGACGAAGGCGGTGCTGGGCGGCTCAGAAGAAATCTACTGCAATGGAGAGGACCTCTACGTGGCATCCTCCTACATGCAGGGCGGCGGCAAGGCCTACTACACAGGGGATATCAGGACCAGGATCCTCAAAGTCTCCCTGGACGGCGGCAAGATCAAGCCGGAGGCATCTGCTGCAGTCGTAGGAAGACTGAACGATCAGTTCAGCATGGACGCATCGGGAGGATACTTCAAAGTCGCCACCACGTCTACGAGTGGTGAACGGGACAGCAACAACCTTTTCATCCTGGACGAGAACATGAAGCAGGTGAGCAAGATCACGGACTTCGCCAAGGGCGAGCATATCGAGGCCGTCCGGTACATCAAGGACAAGGCCTACGTCATAACCTACGAGCAGACGGACCCACTCTTCATCATCGATCTGGCAGACCCAAAGGATCCTGTCATCGAGGGGCACGTGAAGATCAGCGGATTCTCGACCCTCCTGGTGCCGACAGATGACGACCATCTTTTGGGCATCGGATTCGCCACAGAAAACGGGGAGTTCGGAGAGGCGGTAAACGGCGTGAAGCTGGCGCTCTTCGATGTGACGGACCCGGCGGAGCCGAAGGTGGCAGACGCTCAGGAATTCAAGGATATGGACAGCGAAGTGCAGTACGATCACAAAGCTTTGTTGGTGGACCCTTCGGGCGAGTACTACGCCTTCCCGTATTCGAAGTGGTCAGAGAAAGCGGATGACTATGAGAACGGCGTGCTCCTCTTCTCTGCCAAAGGCGGAAAACTCAAGGTGATCAAGGACGAGAAGACGAAGGAAATGGTGCTGCGAGCCATCGCCATAGAGAACCACATCTACGGGATCTGCGATGACGATTCCATCGAGAGTTTCGCGGTCAAGTGAGATGCGCGTTGATGTGGACATCCACGTCCGACTTTTGGTAGAATGGCAGTAGGGATAATCAGCAGATCATCGGGAGACGGATCTCAGTTCACATCTGAGGATGAAGCAAAATAGCATTTATTTTAAAGAAATCGGAGGGGCTGATAAACAGCCTCTCTTTTTGAGAGTAGAGGAGTCATGAAAAAACGCTTGTGGATCTTCGTGGCCCTGCTTTTGCTTCTTGCCGGAGCCGGGTTTGGCATTCTGCTTCATACGGCGCAGAGCGGGCAAGAAGGCGCAGGATCCGGACAGACAACTACAGAAGAGACCACATCATCGTGGACAGGACCGGTGGCGGCAGCGTCATCGGCAGTCGTGGATGCCTCGGACGCGAAGCAGGCCTCCGGGCATATCTTTGCGCACAGAGGCGTGGCAGGAGAGACCCTGGAGCACTCATTTGAGGCGTACGACCGGGCCATCGCAGAAGGGGCGTACTGGATCGAGCAGGACATCGTCATCTCCAGGGACGGCACCCTTTACGTGTCCCATGATGTGACGCCGGAGCGCATGACCGGCGAGAAAACGCCCTTCAAGGAGCTGACGGACCGCCAGATCGACCGCCTGAAGACGAAAGAAGGTCACAAGACCCTGAAACTGAGCCAGGTCTTCGAGCGCTACGGTTCTTCGGTAGGTTATGTGATCGAGTTGAAGACCAGCGACCGAAGCACCGTCGAGGCTTTTCGCAGGACCGTGAAGGCCAGCGGTCTGGAGAATCGGATCA
>CAMOWO010000068.1 GCA_946628525.1 uncultured Bacillota bacterium
ATTCGAACCAGCGGCCTTTGCGTCCCGAACGCAACGCTCTACCAAGCTGAGCCACGCCCCGCAACGAAGTCTATTATACCACTTGAGACAGAAATCTCAAGTGGTAATATTTATTTTTATAGATTCCCGTTTTTTCTGTGGTATGACTTGGCTTCGATGCAGTCCTTCTCGATCTGGGAGGTCAGAAGTTCCACGCTTTCGAACTTCATTTCCTGCCGCATCAGTTTCACGAAACTCACTTTGATGTACTGGCCGTAGATGTCTTCTGCGAAGCCGAAGATGTGAGTCTCTATGTTTCTGTCATATGTCCCTACGGTCGGCTTGACGCCTACGTTGGTGATGGACGGATACGTTTTGTCACCGATGGTGCAGTGCGTGATGTAGACGCCGTTTGGAGGGATCGCCATGGATGAGTCTGCATTGATGTTGCAGGTCGGAAATCCGATGGTCCGTCCCAGCTTGTTGCCCTGGATGACTTCTCCGCCGATGTAGTATTCTCTTCCCAGGAACTTGTTGCATTCCTCCATGTTGCCGGCGGCGATCTGCTCTCTGATGTAGGTGCTGCTCACCACGATGCCGTCCAGTTTGAAGGCTTCCTGTACGTGGATGCCGAATCCGTGGCGGAGTCCTTCGTGCATCAGCACTTCAGGGTTTCCTGACGCCTTATGGCCGAACCGGTAGTTGAATCCGCAGTAGGCTTCTCTGATGCGCATCCTGCCAACGAGAATGTCTTCCACGAAGGATTCCGGGCTCATGCTCATGATCTCTTTCGTGAACGGTATATCGAAGAGATAGTCCACGCCAAGGCTTTCGATCACAAGCGCTTTCTCCTCCGGATACTGGATGCTCTTCACCGTCTGTGCGCCGGGAATGAGATTCCGGGTATGGTTCGAGAAGGAGAACACGGCACTCTTCAGCCCTGCCGCCTGCGCAGTGTTCACGGTCTTGCGGATGATCTCCTGATGCCCCACGTGGACACCGTCGAAATTGCCCAGGGCAATGACCGTTTCATCTATGTTGTTTATTTCTTCAAGGGATCTGAAAATCCTCATAATTCCTGCCTCTTAACAAAAATTTTATCCGCTTTGAGTTCTCTGGACTTGCGGTCGTAGTATCCTGTCCCCAGGAAGAGCCCGTCATCCATATAAACGCGGTACAGGACATCATATGCCCTGCCTCTCCTGTTGTAAACCTTAGGAGAACCGGAAGGCGGCAGATCGACGCGTACCTGTTTCCACCGAATGCTGTTTCCGGCAACGAAATACCACGCTCTGTCTCTGTTTATGGTGACTTTGCCGAGACTGACGAGAGGTTCATCTGCCGGCATCACGGCCCGAACGAGATCCTCCGGGATCACGTAGGCATCCTTCAGTCTTTTGCTCTCCTCCATCAGTTCTTTGAGCCTGTCCGGGGTGGTGGCGTGATCCAAGGTGAAGATCCCGGCCTTCGTCCTTTTGAGATAACTCATGGCCGCCCCGCAGCCCAGTTTCTCACCCAGATCGTTGCAGATCGTCCGGATGTACGTACCCTTCGATACGGTGATCTCGAACTCCCCTTCCCGGGCCTCTTCATCGAAGCCGTGGAACACGATGTCTTTGACGACGATGCGGCGTGGTTTCACCTTTACATCTTCACCATCTCTGGCGTACTCGTAGAGCCTCTTGCCCTCCACGCGAACAGCGGAATACATGGGCGGAAGCTGCTCGTGCTCCCCTTTGAAGGAGAAGAGCGCCTCCTCGAACATGCCGGAGTCGATGCCTTCCGCGGATCTCTCCTCCAGCACCTGCCCCCATACATCCTGAGTATCGGTGGTGACCCCCAGCTTGACTTTGCACCTGTAGGTCTTATCATCCATATCCAGGTATTCCATGATCCTGGTGGCGCTTCCGATGAACAAAGGGAGCAGCCCGCATGCCATGGGATCGAGGGTCCCTCCGTGGCCGATCTTATCGGTGCCGAGGGCTTTTCTCGCCACGGCGACACAGTCATGTGATGTCCAGTTCTGCGGTTTGTCCAGTATCAGGATACCGTCTTTCATACTGTCTCTTCCTCCATAGAAGATGCGATCGCATCCTTCGTCATCGCGAGGACTTCGTTCAGTTCGCCCTCGATGGTGAAGCCGGCGGCTTTTTTGTGTCCGCCTCCTCCAAAGGACTTGGCGATCTTCTGGACGTTGCCGTCATTCTTTGCACGAAGGCTCACCTTGATCCCGTTGTCCTTCTCCTTGAGGAATGCCGCGATCTCGACGCCCCTGATGTTCCGGAGCATATCGATGGCGCTCTCCGTGTCGTCCACGGTGGCATCCAGCGCCTTCAGTTCATCTTTTGTGATATAGGAAATAGCCCCTTTGCCCTCCGCAAAGAGAACCATATTGTTCATGATCTTCGACTCCGCCTTTGCCTGCGAAAGTGACACGTTCTGATATAACTTCACGGAAATATCGTTCACATTCACTCCTTCGGCGATCAGACGGGCCGCGATGATGTGGGTCTCCGGCGTCGTGTTGGAGTACTGGAAGCTGCCGGTATCCGTCACGATCCCGGTGTACAGCGCCTCAGCCGATGCTCCGTCCAGCGTCCAGTCCATCTCACGGATCAGCGTATAGATCAGCTCCGCAGCCGCCGCCACACCCTCGTTGATGTAGTAGAGATCACCGAACCCATCCTTATTGATGTGATGGTCGATGCAAAGTCTCCTGCCGGCATTCTTATAGAGCGAGAGCCTCTCAGGGATCCTGTTCTCTTCGCTGCAGTCCACGCAGATGACAGCGTCAGGCTCAGCGATCACATCCATGTCCCTGGTGCAGCATTCGTGCTCCAGAAAACTGATGTACTCCGGAAGCCTGTCTTCCAGCAGCACGTAGCACTCTTTGCCTTCCTCTCTCAAAGCCCTGCAAAGAGCGATGGAGGAGCCCATAGCGTCTCCGTCCGGAGATGTATGAGGGAAAACGAGGATGCTCCCTGCCTCAAGCAAAGCCTCCCCGATCTGCCTCAAAGATGCGTTATTCGTCATTTTCTGTTTCTTCCTCTTCGTCGTGTTTGATGTCAAGGGAATCGATGATCCCGGAAATATGTCTGCCGTACTCCATGGATCTGTCCACTTTGAAGATCAGTTCCGGTGTATGTCTCAGCTTGATCTTGTGGCCGATCTCGTTTCTGATAAAGCCCTTCGCTCTGCCAAAGGCCTGCAGTGTTTCTTCGATCTCGGCTTCGTTATCTTCTGCGGAGCCCATACCCAGAACGGTGAAGTAACAAGTGGCGTAGCTTCCGTCATTTGTCACTTCAACATCCGTGATACTTACCATAGGCGACAGCTTGGGATCTTTGAGACCTTTGATGAGAAGATCGCTGATGATTCTCTTGATCTCCTCGCCCAATCTTCCCTGTCTGTAACCTTTTGCCATTTATATTAGTTCCTCTCAATTTCTTCCATTGTGAAGCACTCGATGATATCGCCTTCTTTGATATCGTTGTACTTCTCAATACCTATACCGCACTCATAACCCTGAGTGACTTCCTTGGCGTCATCCTTGAATCTCTTCAGTGATGAGATCTTGCCTTCGTGGATGACGATACCATCTCTGACAAGACGGACCTGTTCGTTTCTGACGACCTTGCCGTTCGTAACATATGCACCGCCGATGATACCTACGCCAGGGACCTTGAATGTCGTTCTGATCTCCACTGTACCGAGGACAACTTCCTTGAATTCAGGATCCAGCATACCCTTCATGGCGTTCTCTACATCATCGATGATGTCGTAGATGACTCTGTATGTTCTGATCTGGATACCGTCTCTCTCTGCCATGCTCGTGACAGCAGCAGATGGTCTGACGTTGAATCCAATGATGATGGCATTTGAAGTACCTGCCAGCATGATATCTGATTCGTTGACAGTACCTACGCCGGTATGTACGATCTTGACTCTGACCTCGTCGTTGGACAGCTTCTCCAGGGAAGAAACGATGGCGCCCACCGAACCCTGTACGTCTGCCTTGATGATGAGGTTGAGTTCCTTGACTTCGCCTTTCTGGATCTGGCTGAAGAGTTCTTCCAAAGTCGTGCTGGAGTTTCTCGCAAGCACTTCTTCTCTCTGCTTCTCCGCTCTGTTCTCTGCGATCTCTCTTGCCACTCTGTCGTTCTTCACGGCGTTGAAGATGTCGCCGGCCTGCGGAACGTCAGTGAGTCCCAGAACCTCTACTGCTGTAGCCGGTCCTGCCATGCGGATCTTCTCGCCCTTATCGTTCGTCATGAGCCTGATCTTACCGGAGCATGTTCCAGCTACGATGCTCTTGCCGGTCTTGAGGGTACCGTTGAGCACCAGAAGACTTGCCACAGGACCCTTAGCCTTATCAAGTCTTGCTTCGAGAACTGTACCCATTGCCAGTCTGTTCGGGTTCGCCTTCAGTTCGAGCACTTCTGCCTGGAGCAGGATCATCTCAAGCAGGTTCGTGATGCCTTCGCCTGTCTTCGCGGATACAGGTACGCAGATCACGTCTCCGCCCCAGTCTTCTACGAGAACGCCCTGCTCTGCCAGGTCTTTCTTGACGATATCAGGGTTCGCACCCGGTTTATCCATCTTGTTGATGGCAACGATGATCGGTACTCCTGCTGACTTCGCATGGCTGATGGACTCGATGGTCTGCGGCTTAACGCTGTCGTCTGCTGCAACGACGAGTACTGCGATATCTGTGCAATGTGCACCTCTCGCTCTCATGGCAGTGAAGGCTTCATGTCCCGGAGTATCCAGGAACACGATCTTCTGTCCGTTGATCTCTACTTCTGATGCACCGATATGCTGCGTGATACCACCGGATTCGCCGGCAGTTACGTTTGTATTTCTGATGGCGTCGAGGAGTGAAGTCTTACCGTGGTCTACGTGACCCATAACTGTGATGATCGGAGGTCTCGGTTCCAGATCTTCTTCTTTGTCATCGAATACTTCGATGCCTTCTTCTACTTCTTCCTCTTC
>CAMOWO010000069.1 GCA_946628525.1 uncultured Bacillota bacterium
GCCCTTGTTGTCCACGGTGCAGGTGATGTATCCCTTGTCGATGAAGACGTCCGCGATGTCCACGGCTTCACTCACAAGTCCGCCTCCGTTGTTTCTCAGATCCAGGATGAGCTTGGTGCATCCCTTCTTCTCCAGAGATTCCAGTGCCTTGTCGAAATCATCGGAAGTCTGAGAAAGGAATTCACCGATGCAGATGTATCCCGTATCACCGTCTAAGACCTTCGTTGTCACTGTTTTGACGACGATCTCGTCTCTGATGAGCGTCACCTTGCTCTTCTTGCCGTCGCGTTCAAAGTCGATGGTGACCTTGGAGCCCTTCTCGCCTCTGATCTTCGCCGCCATGACGTCCTGGTTCTCGTACGATTTGCCGTCTACCTTCAGAATGAAGTCCCCCGCCTTGACCCCGGCCTTGTCCGCCGGTGTATCTTCGTAGACGCTGAGGACCACGTATCTGTCTTCCTCGTCCTTGCTGAAGACGATGCCGACACCGGAAAATTCACCCGTGGTGCTGGCCTCGAAGTTCTCGAATTCGCTCTTCGTCATGTAAGCGGAATACGGATCGTCCAAAGCGTTCACGACGCCTTTGCACGCGCTGTCGGATTTCTTGATGTCCGATGTATCCTCATAAAAATAAGTGTCGATGGCCTCATCCACCGCCGCCAGATCTTTGTACTCCTCATAGAACGACGACATGCTGTTGTACGTCGCTTTGTCCGTAAGAGTGTAATTGCCGATGCCGCCGATCAGGAGCGCCAGGATCCCGGCACAGACCAGGAGGCCTGCAAAGAATGCTCCGATGGAAATTATAATGACCTTCTGTTTCTTAATCATCTCACTATATCCTCTACCCTGAACTGAATCTTCGTATTTCCTCTCCAGGTGTTCGTCTCCACCCGTCCTATGATATCGGCCTTCTCGCCGTCTTCGAGAAGACTTCTGAATCTGTCTGCCTTATTGAACAGGATGCACTCCAGACTGTCGCTTCCTTCTGCCGCCTGGAACTTCACGTGCTGGGCTTCCTCTCCCATGTAACGGATCTGGGACAAAGTGACCCCGCGAAGCGCGAATACCGGCCTCCTGTTTCCTTCACCAAAAGGCTCCATGCTCCTCAGCTGTTCATAGAGCCCCAGCGACACTTCGCCCGGCGAGATGGCCAGATCGTAATCTTCTTTCTTTTCGAAGGTCTCCGGATGCTCCCTTCGAATCTTTTTTATTTTCTCCCGGATGCCCTCGATGAGACTTTGCATGTTCTCCCGCGGAAGCGTGAAGCCGCAGGCACCTTTGTGCCCCCCGAAGGTGTAGAAAAGATCGCTGAACTCTTTGAGAAAATCGTGAAGATCGATGGTGTCGATGCTCCGTCCCGTGCCTTTGATCTTTTGCCCGTCGGCATCCGTCATGATCACGCAGGGGCGGCCCGTTTCTTCTTTGATCTTTCCTGCTACGATGCCGCTGATGCCCTCGTGCATCCTCCCTTTATACAAAACAGCGAAGTCCTCATCCTCCTGGATGTCGGAGATGCAGTCATCGAAAGCGGCCTCCTGCAGTGAGCGCCGCTTGTAATTGGCGTCCTTCAGTGCCTGTGTCTGTATCCTCGCCGTCTCCTCATCTTCTGCCAGAAACAGTTTCACGGCGTCCGTGGCGCTTCCCATCCTGCCGGCGGCATTGATGTGGGGCGCGATCCCAAAGGAGATGTTCTCCGCGTAGACGTGGTCCAGAGAGATCCCCTTCACCAGGGTGCGGATCGACATCCTGTCCGCCTGGTTGATCTTCATCAGGCCGTACTTCACCATGGTCCTGTTCTCATCCCGCAGCGGGACGATGTCTGCGACGGTGCCGATGGCCACGAAGTCCAGGCAGCTATTGAGAGTCTCTCTCGGGAGTCCTTTGCGGATCCGTATGGCCTGGGCGAGTTTGAATGCGACGCCGCATCCTGCCAGGTCCTTGAAAGGATACGGGCAGTCCTGCTGCTTCGGGTTGATCAGGATGCAGTCGGCCTTCACCGTATCGATGGTATGGTGGTCCGTCACGATGATCTTGAGGCCGATGGATTTGGCGTATTCCACCTCCTCATAGGAGACGCTGCCGCAGTCCACCGTGATCACAAGACCTGCCCCCTTGTCCTTGATCGACTCAAGGGCTGCGTTGTTGAGACCGTATCCATCGACGAATCTCGAAGGGATGTAATAAAAAATATCATCCGTAAGATTCCTCAGAAAAGTATAAAGGATGCATACGGATGTCACACCGTCTGCATCATAATCTCCGTATAAACAGATCCTCGTACCCTTGTCGATCTCCGCCAGGATCAGCCCGACAGCCTCCTCCATGCCACGCAGAAGGAATGGATCATAGGCAGCCTGGGGCCGGGGGGAAAGATACTCTGCCATATCTTTCTCCTCCGTGATCCCGCGTCTTCTCAGCAATTCTTCGATTATTTCCCGTGGTTCTCTACTCATTGATCACTGTATGTATGGAAGTCCGTTTACTCGTACTCCGTTCTTTCTTACTTCGAAATGAAGGTGGTTTCCGGTGGAACTGCCGGTGGTCCCTACGAGGGCGATCTTCTGTCCCCGCTCCACGTGCTGCCCTTTGCTCACGAGAAGCTTCGAGCTGTGTGCGTAGAGGGTGGCAAGGCCGCCGCCGTGGTCGACGACCACATAGTTTCCGTAGCTCCAGTGATGGGATGCGATGATGACCGTGCCTTCTTCTGCTGCCAGGATCGGTGATCCGCCCGGTGCCGCAAGGTCTGTTCCGCCGTGATAATTCTTCCTGCCCGTGATCGGATGGGTCCTCCATCCGAAGTAACAGGAGATCCTGGTGTAGGATGGTGCAGGCCAGCACATCTGGCCGCCGCCGTAATACTGTTTGTTATCCGTCTTTTTGGCGTTCTCCATGGCAGCCTGACGGATCTGCTCGTTCAGAGCCTCCGCTTCTGCCTCCATCTTGTCCAGTTCTTCCTGAGACTGGGCGATATCGCTGTCGATAGCGTCTTTTTTGTCATCCAGTTCTGCCTGCTTGGAGTCCAGGCTCTTCTTGGCCTCCTGGGCCGTGGCCTTGGAATCCTTCAGCTCGGCATCCAGTCGTTCGATTTCTTTTTTCTTGTTCTCGATGGTGTCGTGGGCCTTCTGGAGGTCCTTCAGCACCTGCTGGTCGCTCTCGAATACCTTCTGGACCAGAGCGATGTTGTTCAGGAATTCCGAGAAGTCTCCTGACTGCAGCAGAACGTCCAGGAATCCTACGGATCCGTTCTTGTACATGCTGCGGAGTCTGGCGTTCAGGCCCTCATTCTGTTCCTTGACCTTCTTCTCGGCTTCCTTCAGTTCCTTGCCCAGTCTTGTGAGGTCGTTCTCTGCTGTGGCGATGGCGCTGTCCAGTTCTTCGATGCTGTTCTGAGTCTCGCCGATCTGCTTCTCCAGAGAGTTGATCTGTTTCTGGAGATCCTTCGACTCGCTCTTCTGCTCTTTGAGATGGGACTCCTTGCTCTTGATGTCTTCCTTCAGGGACTTCAGCTCATCCGCCGGATCCGCCGCAAAGGATGGGATGGAAGCGGCCATGGAGAAAAGCATCATCACGGATGTTATGACTGCGATCGTTCTTTTTTTCATGTGCGCAGTCACCTCCTATGCTTCCAGGAACCTTCTCATCGAGATCATACTTCCGCATGCTCCGATGCTGATTCCCAGCGCAAGGAATATCCATATGAAGTTATGGACGAGGAAATCAAGAGGCACCATCGGCATGTTCAGAAAAGTGAACACCTGATCTCCCAGGGCATCCACCAGTTTCGAGTACAGGAATGCCGAAAGTCCTACGGAGATCGCTGCGCTGAAGATCCCGATGATCATTCCTTCTGCCAGGAACGGTCCTCTGATGAACCAGTTGGTGGCACCCACGTACTTCATGATGCTGATCTCATTGGCCCTGTTGAATACCGTGAGCTTGATGGTATTGGAGACCACCACCACGGAAACGATGATCAAAAACAAGATCAGCACCATGGCCGTCCGCTGAATGAACTTCGTCGCCTTCAGCAGCTTGTCCACCGTGTCCTTATAGTACTGTATGTCTTCGACGCCCTTGTATGTTTCGCACTTCTGTGCGATGGCGTCTGCCTTCTCAAGATCTGCGATATTCACCACGACGGAATTCGGCAGCGGGTTCTTCTCCAGGCTGTCGAGAAGATATGCATTGTCTCCCCATCTGACCTTGAACTCGCTCATGGCCTGTTCCTTACTCTTGTAATAAGCATCTTCAACACCGTCCACCGTCTTCACATCATCGATGATGTTCTGGGCGGCCTTCTTCGATGCGTCGTCGTTCATGAAGATCTCGATGGAATCGTAATTCCCCTGGATCCCCTTCGCTGCATTATTGATATTGATGACCAGGATCAGGAAGATACTGAGTATCAGGAGCATGGCCGTGATGGCAAAGATGGATGCCAGGGACATGTTCCTGTTTCGGAACACCTGAAGAAGAGCCTGCTTCAGGGTATAAAACAATCTGCCCATCAGTCACGACCTCCTCTCTTGAATCTTGTTCTGAATGTTCTCTTATGCTGTATCGTATCCACGTCCATATCCAGCTCCGAAAGAGCCTCCTCGAATCCGTACATACCGAACTCGTCTCTTACGATCCTGCCGTTCTCGATGGCGATGACACGCTTTCCCATTTTGTCGACGATATCCTTTGCATGGGTTACCATCAGGATCGTCGTGCCTCTGGCGTTGATCTCGTCGAGAAGCTGCATGATCTCCCAGGCCGTATCTGGGTCGAGGTTTCCCGTCGGCTCGTCGGCGATGAGAAGACGCGGCCTGT
>CAMOWO010000070.1 GCA_946628525.1 uncultured Bacillota bacterium
ACCTTGACTCTGTCTCCTACGGAGAGCTTCGACGGATCCACAGGCTCCTTGTTGCCCTCCCGCTGGATGGTGGTCCTGTTCTTCTTCTCAAGCTGGGAGAGCCTCCGCCTGTTCCTGTCGAACACGGCGTTTCTCTCAGCCAGATCGCTCCCCTTCGCCAGTTCCTTCAGTTCCGCTCTGATGTCGTTGGACACCTCTTTCGCTTCCCTTACGATCTCCCTGGCTTCCGCCTTGGCATCTTCGATGAGCCTTGCCTTCTGCTTGCGGAGTTTCTCCTGTTCCTGCTCCAGCTTCTCCCGCTGAAGCTTCATCTCTGCGTTTATGGCCATGGCCTCATCCCGCTCAGCCTCTGCGCGTTTCTTGTCCTCCTCGATGGAGGAGATCACATCCTCGAAGGCGATATCGCCTGCTTCAAGCAAAGTGCCCGCGCGTTCTATTATATCACCCGCCAGTCCCAGTTTGCGGGAGATCTCAAAGGCGTTGGATTTTCCCGGGATCCCGGTGACGAGCCGGTAGGTCGGGCTGAGTGTATTTATATCGAACTCCATGGAAGCATTCTCTACTCCCTTGGTGGATATTGCGTATTTCTTCAATTCTGTATAGTGGGTCGTCGCGATGGAGACGGCGCCGTTTCCGGCCAGTTTCTCCAGTATGGATATGGCCAGGGCTGCTCCTTCCGTCGGGTCCGTACCGGCTCCCAGTTCGTCCAGGAGCACGAGGCTTCCCTCCGCTGCTGTCTCCACGATCTCCACGATGTTCATCATATGGGAGGAGAAGGTGGACAGACTCTGCTCAATGCTCTGTTCATCCCCGATATCTGCGAAGACCTCTTCGTACACCGGCACTCTGCTCTGGGCTCCTGCCGGGATATGGAGGCCTGCCATCGCCATCAGGCTCAGAAGTCCTGCTGTCTTGAGGGTGACGGTCTTACCTCCCGTGTTCGGTCCTGTGATGACGAGGGTCCTGTAGTTCTCCCCGATCTCGATGTTCACCGGCACCACTTTTGAAGCATCGATGAGTGGATGACGGGCACCTTTGAGCCGGAGGACGCCCTCCTCGTCGATCTGTGGTTCCTCTGCGTCCATGGCGATGCTGAGCTTGCCCTTCGCCATGAAGAAGTCCAGCTCCGTCAGGAGTTTCTGGTTGTTTCTCAGATCGTGATAATGCTCCGAAACGCCTCCCGTGAGCTCCTGGAGGATCCGCTGGATCTCCTTTTGCTCATCCATCTCCAGCTGACGGAGCTTGTTGTTCATGTCTACGATGACCTGAGGCTCTATAAAGAGGGTCGCCCCGGAACTGCTCTGATCATGCACGATCCCGGGCATACTGCTCCGGTGCTCCGCCTTGACCGGCACCACGTATCTGCCGTTTCTCATGGTCACGATGGAATCCTGGAGCACGCTCTTGTTGTCCGACCTTGTTATGATCTGGTTCATCCTGGCTTTGAGACTGTCGTTCTGACGTACGATCTCCCGCCGGATGCTCCGGAGTTCACCGCTGGCATTATCGGCCATCTCGTCTTCGGAGACGATGCACCGGTCGATGTCAGCGGCCAGTTTTTCGGTGACCACGATGAGCTCCGTGATGGAGTCGATCACCGGAAGCTTCGGGATATCCTCGCTTCTCATGAACTTCACGACCTGCTGGGCCGTCTTCATGTTGTAGAGGACGCGGAGCAGCTGCGCCATGGTGAGCACGCCGCCTTTTCTCGCCAGTGAGACAAGTTCCGTTACATCATAAAAACCACCGATGGGTAATGGACCCTTAGCATTTATGAGCTTTACCGCCTCTGTGGTTTCCTCTTGTCTTTCCCTTATTTCAGACACGTCCTTTGCAGGCTGCAGTTCCGAAATGACATTGATCGTCAATCCGGAACCGGCCTGCTCTTTTAGCATGTCTATTATTTTGTGATACTCCAGAATGTGTAGGGTCTTGTCTTTCATCGAGGATTATCCGTTATTTCTGTACTTTTCCAGTTCTTTCTTAAGCTGAAGGTTCTCCATCTGCAGATCGAAGAAGCTGTTCTCCAGTTCTCTGCACTTCTCCTCAACCTCATGAACGACGGCGTCCATGCTGGACTGCGTCTGGGCCCGTGCTGCTTCCACAGCTTCCTTGAGGCTTCTGTTCTCCTCTTCCTGGGCCTTGATCTGGTTCAGGAGTTCGTCCTTCTGGATCACGACAGCCTGCGTCTCTTCTTTGTAATCAAGGTAGTTCTTCTTTGATTCGTCCCAAAGCTGCACGTAGTGCTGTGCGTCCTTCTCAAGCTGCACGTTGATCCTCTTGCTCTCTTCGAGCTCCTCGAGGATCTGGAAGTACTCGCTGGTGATGTTGACTGCTGCCAGGACACCGAGATTGGACGGCACGACGCCGGCATTCTTCGCTGCCTCCGATACCTCCTGCATCTTGGAGTCTACGTGTGCAGCTACCTGGATGATCTCTTCTCTGGATTTTTCGCCGGAGATCACATACTCCTGGCCATAGATCTTTACTTTGACTCTGTTGTTTTCCATAAGATTTCTCCTACATTTCCCTCAGTACTGCATTTAATTCATTCTTGAGAGCTTCAAGTACAACGTTGTGGACTGAAGCAACTTCATCATCTGTTAATGTCTTGTCTTTATCTCTATATGTCAGAGTGAATGCGACACTCTTCTTGCCTTCTTCTACCTGCTTGCCTCTGTATACGTCAAACAGTTTCACGCTCTCGAGAATGCTGCCGCCGTTTGCCAGGATGAGATCGCGGATCGTTCCGACTTCCATATCTTCCTCCACCAGAAGGGCGATATCCCTTGATGTCGAAGGGTACTTCGGAAGCGGACTGTAGACGATGGTGCGGTCGCCGTTCTTCTCGATATACGGCACCTTGATCTCTGCGCAGTACACTCTCTCCCCTGCAAGGCCGAAGTTCTCTGCCACGTCCGGATGGATCTCACCCATGATACCGATCTGCTCTTCCCCTTCCATGAGTTTCGCACATCTGCCCGGATGATAAGTAAGGTCGTTCTCTTCTGCCACGTACTTCGCTGCATCTACGCCCATCTTTGACAGGAGTTCCTGCACGACGCCTTTGAGGGAGAAGAAGTCGATGCCTTTGCCGAACATTCCGATGCAAAGGGAGAATTCCTCTTCCGGAAGTCCTTCCGGTCCGTTCGGAACGTCGAAGAAGGTGTTGCCGATCTCGAAGCAGCTGGCCTCGATATTTCTCGTGTAGTTTCTCGCCAGGACTTCCAGCATGTTCGGGAGAAGTGTCGTCCTCATCACGGAGTTCTCTTCACCCAGCGGATTGATGATCTTGACGAAGTTTCTTCTTCTGTCTTCCTGCGGCACGCCGATGAGGTCCACACCCTTCGGGCTTACGAATGAGTATGTCTGGATCTCATTGAGTCCCATGCTGCAGAGGGATTCACGCATCACCGATCTCTTGAAACGGTATGCCGGCATTCCGGCTTCTGTGTTGCTCTTCGGAAGTGTGACAGGCAGACGGTCATATCCGTACATTCTTGCCACTTCTTCTACGTAGTCCTCTTCTTCGAGGAGGTCCTGTCTGACCGTCGGCGGTGTCACGGTGATGATGTCACCTTCACCGGCTGTCTTGATCTCCAGACTCTCGAAGATGTCGACCATCGCCTGTCTGTCCAGGTCGATGCCCAGCACGTAGTTGATCCTGCTGACTCTGACGTCGATGGTCTTGGCTGCCTCAGGGTTCGGATATACGTCCACGCTGCCCTTGCAGACTTTGCCGGCGCCGATCATCTCGATGAGTCTGCAGACTCTGTCGGCTGCCGCCTCGCAGAGGTTCGGGTCGATGCCCTTCTCGAATCTTGAGGAGGCCTCTGTTCTCAGTGTCAGTTTCTTCGATGTATTTCTCACGCTGTCACCGTCGAAGTTCGCAGACTCGACGATGATGGTCTTCGTACCTTCTTCGATCTCGGAGTTCAGGCCTCCCATGACGCCGGCGATGGCGATGCCGCGCTCTGCGTCTTTGATCAGGAGCATGTTCTCGCTCAGCGTACGCTCCGTCTCATCGAGAGTGACGAATGTTTCGCCTTCCTTCGCGTTCTCTACGATGATCTTGCCGCCCTTTACCTGATTGATGTCAAAGGCGTGGATCGGCTGGCCGTACTCCAGCATGACGAAGTTGGTGATGTCGACGATATTGTTGATCGGTCTCATGCCTGCATACATGAGTCTCTTCTGGAGCCACCAAGGGGACTGCTCCACCTTGACGTCGGTGACGACTCTCGCCACGTAGCGCTTGCAGCTCTCCGGATTTCTGATCTCTACGGATACGTGATCGGCGGATGCTCCCTGGCCGTTCTCTTCACAGATCTGTGTATCAGGATATTTAAAAGGCTTGCCGAATGTAGCGGAAGCTTCTCTTGCCATACCCACCATTGCCAGGCAGTCCGGTCTGTTCGGTGTGATCTCGAAGTCCACGACAGTCTGCTTCAGGCCCAGTGCTTCTGCGAAGTCCTGACCCGGCGTGCCGCCCTCCAGGATCCAGATACCGTCTTTGTGAGCAACCGGGACGACTTTGTCTTCGAAGCCCATTTCTCCGGCGGAGCAGAGCATTCCGTAGGAAGCAACGCCTCTCAGTTTGCCCTTAGTGATCTTCACGCCGCCTTCCTGTTTTGGCTGGCCGTGGAGTGGTCCCGGGATCCTGCTCTTGTGAAGAGCCACCGGCACGTATGCTCCCTCGAATACGTTGGGAGCACCGGTCAC
>CAMOWO010000071.1 GCA_946628525.1 uncultured Bacillota bacterium
TAGATCTCATAGTCGATATCCAGGCCTGACAGGCGCTCCTTGATCTGCTCGATCACGGAGTTGATCGTCTGCTCCCGCTCTTCCCTCTTCTGGCTGATCTGCTCTGCGAGATCATAGTAGGCTTCCGGCTCAAGATACTTGAAGGCGATGTCTTCCATCTCCATCTTCATGGTGTAGATACCAAGTCTTGCCGCAAGCGGAGCATAGATGTCTATGGTCTCCTTGCACTTCTCTACGATCTTGTCGTGGGTCATGTAGTTGATTGTCCTGAGATTGTGGAGCCTGTCGGCAAGTTTGATGATCAGGACTCTGATGTCCTTGGCCATGGCCAGGAACATCTTTCGCAGGTTCTCTGCCTGCTTCTCTTCTTTGCTCTCGAATTTGAGATTCTTCAGCTTCGTGACGCCGTCCACCATCAGGGCGATATCCGCCCCAAAGGCTTCTGTTATGGTCTCATTGGAGTAATCGGTATCCTCCACCACATCGTGGAGGAGCCCTGCTGCGATGGAGTCATCGTCCATCCCAAGTTGCGCGAGGATCTCTGCTACCGCCATGGGATGGATCAGATACGGCTCTCCTGATTTTCGAAGTTGACCGGCATGCATCTCAGCAGCGACATCATAAGCGCGACCGATGAGTTCTGTATCGTACCTGTCGTTGTACTCAAGTATTCTGTTTAAAAATTCTTCTCTCTTGCTCATGATCTCCTGCTACCTTGTTCCGTGCTGTCTATTTCTTCGGTCCTTTGACATATCTCTTGGAGCGTCTTTCGCTCGTCTTTGGCTTCGGTGCTTCCGGCTCAGTTTCCGGCACTTCAGCAGCCTCCGAAGCTGTTTCTGATACTGGTTCTGCCGGGATCTCTTCTGACGTCTCCGGCGCCTTATCCATTACCTGCTCTTCTTTGAGCGTCTCAACTGTTTCTTCAGGGATTTCCTCTGCTTCAGGAAGTGCTTCCGGCTCATCCGCCTTGCCCTGGAGGTATTTCTTCTTTTCTTTCTTCGCCTGCTTGATGTTGTGCTCTACCTGCTTCTCATACTTGCTGAGCTGACCCGGTTTGTTGAACTCGTAGTACAGCGGTGAGCATATCGTGATGGACGAATAGGTACCTGCGATAACACCGACCATAAGCGGTACGACGAACTCTCTGATGGCTTCTCCGCCCATGATCACCAGCGGTACCATGACGATGAGTGTCGTAGCCGATGTCATCAGGGATCTTCCCAGTGTCTGGTTGATACTCCTGTCCAGAGTGTTTTCGATGTCCTGTCTGCGTGCGTACCTGGAGTTTTCACGTACTCTGTCAAAGATTACGATCGTATCGTTGATGGAGTAACCGACTACCGTAAGTACACCTGCGATGAACGGGTTGTTTACCGTTACGCTGAAGATCGAGTAGAACGAAATGACGATCAGTACGTCGTGGAGCACACCCAGCAGGGATGCTTCGCCGTACTTCCAGTTACGGAACCGGATCCTGATGTAGATCAGCATACAAAGTGCTGCGATCACGATCGCCAGTATCGCGTTGTTTCTAAGTTCCTTACCGATGGAAGGTCCGAAGAGTTCCTGAGCCACGACATCTTCATCTGTCGTTCCGAATTCTTCGTTGATGGCATGGATCACTTCGCTTCTTGCTTCATTGTCAAGGTCTGTGATCGTTCTGATGACGATCTGTTCATTATCGGCACCGGAGTAGATGATCTCAGGGTCCAGATCGAACTTCTTGATGGCCTTTGCCACATCAGCAGTATCTACCTGCTTGCCCATATCCATCTGGATCATGGTACCGCCGGTGAAGTCGATACCATAGTTGAGGCCGCCGTGGAAGACGGCACATCCGGCGCCCAGAAGCATGATGATGATGGAAACTGCATAGAACTTCTTCCTGTGTCTGATGAAGTGGAACATTCTCTTGAACTGGAATGACGGTGTTCCGTCCTTCTTCATTCCGAAGAATCTGTTCGTTCCGAATGTGCTGCTGTTTGCCATCAGTCCCACATACAGCTGGGTCACGACGAGAGCCGTGAAGATACCGATCACGATACCAAGCATGAATGTGAAGGCGAATCCTCTTACAGAACTTGTTCCGATCTCATAGAGGATAACGGCTGCGATAAGTGTCGTTACCTGGGAGTCGAAAATCGTATTCATGGCGCGCTTGCTTCCGTCTTGAGCAGCCACGCGCACCGGTTTGCCGGCGGCGATCTCCTCTCTGATCCTGGAGAATATGATTACATTGGCGTCTACCGCCATACCTACCGACAGTATGATACCGGCCATTCCAGGAAGTGTGAGAACGCTTCCCATCACGGACATGATGTTCAAAAGGATCAGAACGTAGAGCATCAGTGCCAGGTCAGCCGCAAAGCCGATACCTCTGTATGCAACCACCATCATGATCATAACGAGCAAGAGACCGATGATACCGGCATATACGCTCATCTCGAGGGCGTTATATCCGATCTTCGCCGACTGTACGGAAGATGTCACCTCTGTCAGTTCCAGCGGAAGTGCACCGCCTCGGATGAGGGCTGCAAGATTCGATGCTTCTTCCTGGCTGAAGTTACCGGTGATGCTGCAGCTTCCGCCGCTGATCGGTCCGTTATCGACAGCAGGTGCAGAAATGATCTCCCCGTCGAGGATGATCATGATCGCGTTATCCCTGACTCCTTCGATCGTGGACTTGACTTCTCCGTTATACGCTTTTCTCGTTGCTTCATAGAATGCATCTGCACCGGCAGAATCGAATTCGAGGCCGACGGCATACCCTGCCGCCTCATTATCCTGTGTCTGCTGTGCATCCTTGACGCTGCTGCCATCCAGCACAAAGGTCCCGTCCGCAAGTGCGAACTGCAACTGTGCTGTCTTACCGATCTGTTCGATGGCTTCCTCCGCGTCCTCTGCACCCGGAAGCTCGACCCTGATACGCTTCTCACCTTCGATGGTGACAGTAGGCTCTGCAAGACCCATCTGGTTGACACGCTCTTCTATGACAGCCTGTGTCTGCTCCATTGTCTTACGAAGCTCATCACCGGTAAGATCTGTATTTGTCGCTTCCATAACGACGTAAACACCGCCCTTGACGTCAAGGCCTAACTTCATCCTGTCTTTCAGCGGTTCGACAGGGCCGAGACCTACGAGGGTAAGAACCCATCCAACGGCGATGATAACTGCAAAAAATACGGCGAAAAATTTCTTTACACCTGGTTTCATAAATGTCCTCCAACTTATAAAATATATTGTCTTTTCCCAAAGATGTCATTGGTAACCCATATTAGTCATACATATAACATAATACTACTTTGAGTGCTAATTCACAAGGGAGAAAGCTTGATTTTTCAAGAATCTTAACAGGATGAAAGCAATAAAAACGGAGACGGAAAAATCACCGTCTCCATACGTATCGATCATTACCTGATATGAGTAACTATTCGGCCTCTTCAACGATTTCTTCTGCAGTTTCTTCCACCTTCTCAGCCGTCTCTTCTGCCTGTTCTTCTGCAGGAGCTGCCTTCTTGCCGAGTCTCTTCGGCATAGCCGGTTTCTTCTCTTCTTCAGGCTCTGCGTCATTGCCGCCTCCGGCTGACTCAACGACCTTGGAAATGGACCATCTCATTACCTCGAACTTGACCTTGTCTGCTCCTACCTGAATGATAAGAGACTCGTCCTTCGTCTTAACGACCTTACCACAGATACCGCCGATCGTTATGATCTCATCTCCAACCTGAATGGAGCTTCTCATATTGTTGACTTCTCTCTCCTTCTTCTTCTGCGGTCTGATGAGCAGAAAGTACATAACAACGAGAAGTAATATAAGTGGCAGTATAGTCACAAAAGTATTAGACATGTGATATTCCTCCAATCACTGAAAACTTATAAAATTTGTTACCTGGCTTCATGGTGCCGGCGATGGGGGTCGAACCCATACGGTGTTGCCACCACGGGATTTTGAGTCCCGCACGTCTGCCAATTCCATCACGCCGGCACATCGGATTAATTATAGCATCAGACATTCACTATTTCAAGTTCTTCTTCCTCTATTTTCTCCATGTGCTTGCGTGCGAAAAGCCTGTACATTACTGGAACTACAAGGAGTGTCGTAAGTGTCGCATAGATGAGTCCTCCTATACAGACGATGGCCACCGGCTGCATCATTTCTGCTCCTGTTCCGAGCCCCAGAGCCAGCGGAACGAGTCCCAGGATCGTGGTCATGGCCGTCATGATGACCGGCCTCATCCTCACCGCACCGGCATTGATGATAGCCTCACTCATCCCCATTCCTTCCAGTCTGAATCTGTTTATGCAGTCCACGAGAACGATACCGTTATTGACGATGATACCCATGAGCATGATGAATCCCATCATGGACACGACGCTGATTGGCTGCCTTGTCAGAAGCAGCGCCAGCATGCCTCCCGTGAATGCCAGCGGCACGGTGAATATGATGATGAACGGCGACCGGAGCGACTGGAACTGCGCCACCATGACAAGATAGATGAGGAGGAATCCCACCAGAAGCATCTCCACCATCTGCTTCATGGAATCCATGATCTCTTCGTTCTGGCCCCCGTACTCGATATCCGTCGCACCGACAAGAAGTTCCTTCGACTCGATGGTCTTCTTCACCTTGTCACTC
>CAMOWO010000072.1 GCA_946628525.1 uncultured Bacillota bacterium
AGGAGCACACGAACTGCCTCTTCGCGGCCATGGGCCTTGCGGCCTGCGGTCTCGCGATCAACGCGGTGGAGCAGAGCATGCCGGACAGCAAGTATCCGGTGCTCTTTATCGTGAGTCTGGCGGCGGGGAGCCTCATCGGGACGCTTTTGCGCCTGGATGAGCGGGTGAACTCCGTCAAGATCGGAAGCGGCGACAAGAACCTGATGCAGGGACTGGTGGCAGGATCGCTGATCTTTTGCGTGGGGACGCTGTCCATCCTGGGCCCCGTCCAAAGCGCTCTCTACGGCGACCACACCTACTTATTTACCAACGCCACCCTCGATCTGGTGACGGCCATGGTCTTCGCCTCCACTTACGGCATCGGCATGATGGCAGCCGCAGGCATCCTGTTTCTCTGGCAGGGAGGCATCTACGGCCTGACCATGCTCCTGGGAGACTTCATCACAGAGACTATGATGACAGAACTGGGCGTCGTGGGCGGATTCCTGATCCTGGCCTCGGGCATCAGCATCCTGGGGCTCAAAGACATGAAGACGCTGAACATGCTGCCGGCGCTCTTCATCCCGATCATTTTCTGTATGTTCATTTAGGGAGGAAATATGGGAAGTACACTTGATTATCTGATGGACCACGCTGCCGGCGGGTCCGTTTCCTTTCATATGCCGGGGCACAAAGGGTCCGCGTTCTTCGAGCGACACGGCTACGGGGAGTTTCTCCGGCGCATCGCAGACTGCGACATTACGGAGATCCCCGGGGCAGACAACTTGTTCCATGCAGACGGGATCCTTCGGGATACCGCCGAAAAGTATGCGCAGATCTACGGCGTGAAGCGCTCATTTCTTCTGGTGAACGGCACCAGCTGCGGGCTCATCGCCGGGATACTGGCGTCGGTGCCGCGCGGGGGCAAACTGATCATGGCGCGAAACAGCCACAAGTCGGTGTATAACGCCCTTCGGTTAGGTGACATAAAACCTTTATATGTATACCCATCGGTAGTGGAAGGCCTCGGTATTTCAGGGCCCGTGGCAGCTTCCGATATCGCAGCTGCGCTGGAAGGAAACCCGGATGCTTCCGCCGTCATCCTGCCGAATCCAGACTATTACGGCGTCTGCAGCGACCTTGCCGCCATCGCAAAAATCGTGCACGAGCATGGCAAGGTGCTGATCGCAGACCAGGCCCACGGAGCACATCTCAAAATGATGGAAGGGTGTGGGGACCTGCCGCTGTCCGCCGAGACGGCGGGAGCCGATATCGTGGTGGGGAGCACCCACAAGACCCTGGGCTCCTTCACCCAAAGCGCCGTGCTGAACCTCTGCTCAGACCGAGTCGAGGAGAGCGACCTCGAAGACAAACTCCAAATGATCGAAAGCTCCAGCCCGTCGTATATCCTGATGGCGTCGCTGGACATCGCGGCCACAATCATCGAAGAAAAAGGGGAGGAGATCTTCCCGCAGTGGCTGAGATCCCTCGACCGCTTTTATGACGACATCCAAAAGGTGCCCGGCATATCCGCCGTGCAGCGCCCGTTTCTCGACCGGACGAAGATCCTTCTCGATTCCGGGAAACTGGGACTTACGGGGGCGCAGATGGAACGAAAACTCATGGAGCACGGCATCTATCCCGAGCTCACATCGGGAACACTCGTGATGTGCATGACCGGGATCGGGACGACAGCGGAGCACCTGGATGCTTTGGGGGATGCAGTAAAGAAGATCGCGGAGCTAGGACCGTACGGAGAGAAAAAAACAGACGCTCCGGACGAGCGCATCTGGCAGAAAAGACGTGATGGTTTTGCATTGGATGGGGGAGCGGAGACCGTGCGGCTCTCGGATGCGGCCGGGATGCTTTGCGCGGAAAACATCATTCCGTATCCGCCGGGGATCCCACTCATCTGCCGCGGCGAGAAGATCGATGAAGAGGATATTTCTTATCTCAAAAGGCTGCTGGATGAGGGCCACGACGTGCTGGGGATCAGGGACGGCGACCTCATAAAGGCAGCAGCATCTTCGTGATGAGTCTTCGAATGGATTCGACGGTGGCAAGATCACTTTCGAATGAGAACGTGAATTCCGAATCCAGCACGGGTCTTCCCGGCAGTTCAAATATCTCGAAAGAATGGTAGTCGTTCAGGCGCTGCAAAGAATTGTCCGCATAGTTTTCCATCTGGAACGCCCCAAAATGTTCATGTACCGTGATGCCACCCAAAAGATTCGGAACTTTGAAGTCTGCGAAATACGTTTCGCGGTACGGCGCGGCGCCCGGGACATTGCTGTAGATCCGCACGATATCGTCGTGCCGGTAGGGCAGGCCGATGGATTCGATGGTGCTTGCGATCTTGGCTTCTGATTTAGAACGTAACATCTTCCCGCCGGAAGAAGGTTTCGAAAGATTTTCTTTGTGGAATGGATTCGGGGTATAGACCTCGTCGATCCATTCGTTTTGTTCTTTTGAAAACAGGACCCTGGTCAGATCGAGATTATAAGAATCAAATCGCTTAAGGGTTTTGATGAGCCGGAGGTCCTCTTTCGTTTGTGATGTTCTGTCGTATATTTTTTTCATCATTTTCAGATCCTGCTCTAAGCAGGATATCTTTAATTCAACGTATTCTTTTCGGGCAAGAGCATTGATCAAGTCAGTTTCTCTGGTGATGCCTGTTTCGGATTTTGTGTCCGGATCGATATAATCGAAGCGACGACGTTTGGCCCCGTGAGGACGAAGCTTTCCCGGTTCTGATAAAGCCAATTCCTGTTTCAGCTCATTGATCTGTTTAGATTTAACGGAAATAGTGTCTTCTAACATTTCTGAAACAGAATCAAGTAAAGCTATTTTTAGCAATCCCGAAGGATTTACAATGGTATCTCTGGCAGACAGTATTTTTCTGGTCATATCAAACCTCCTTTCATCATGATTATACAATGGAAATAACTGGAAGGCAAGAGCAAATAGAAATTTTTGGTAATCAGGATAATGCGTTCGCTGATACTCTATGCATGTGCCTAGCGCCCATAATCAAAGAAATTCCAGTTGAATTGGGGCGCCGGCTCCCCAAATTACATGTTTTTGTTTTCATTCGGGGGAGCAAGCCTGCTTCACTGCGCCCCGAATCGTGTCGGTTGTGATTCTTTTGGGCCACCGTAGAAGGTTTCATGCGGCAATTCGGCCCCGAATTCATATATTCCATACTGATTCGGGGAGTGCTCTCCCCATAATGAAGGATAAACCTTTCATTTTGGGCGCGATCAGATTCCGCCGCTTCGAGGGGCATGGCCAGGCTCCACCGCTTCGAGGGGCATGGCCAGGCTCCGCTGCTTCACACAGCCAAATAACAGACATTAACACCCGCCGAAATGAACCGGCCCCTGTCAAGCAAAAATACTTGACAGGGGCCTTGCTTTTGGTTATACTAGCACACGGTGACTGTTATGAAGATGGATGAGATCATTAAAACGAGTCTTTTATACGACTTCTATGGGGAGCTTCTGACGAAGCGTCAGCGGCAGACCATGGAACTCTACTACGGAGAGAACCTGTCTCTGGGAGAGATCGCCGAGGAGTTCGGCATCAGCAGGCAGGCCGTATCCGACGCACTGAGAAACGCCGAGAAGTCTTTGGGAGAATACGAGTCCAAGCTGGGGCTTGTGGGAAGGCTCGGGGAAACCACCAGAGCGGTAAGTGAGATCGATGAGATCATCGACGAAGTCATCGCAGGACTCAGAGGGGAAGACAGCAACATCTCCCCGAAGGAGGCTGCTGATAAACTGGAAGAAGTAAGATCCATCATAGATAAACTGGAGGAATAGTCCATGGCATTTGAAGGATTATCGGAGAGACTGCAAGGGGTCTTCAAGGGACTCAAGGGCAAGGGCAGCCTCACAGAATCAGATATCAACGCGGCCATGAGAGAGGTCAAGCTGGCACTGCTGGAAGCGGACGTCAACTTCAAAGTTGTCAGAGAGTTCGTAGCAGATGTGAAGGAGAAGGCCCTTGGCGAAGAAGTCATGGGAAGTCTCACACCGGGCCAGCAGGTGGTCAAGATCGTCAACGACGAACTGACAGCCCTCATGGGCGGCGTCAACAGCAAACTCACGTACTCACCGAAGGGATTCACCGTCTACATGATGGTCGGCCTTCAGGGTACAGGTAAGACCACCACATGCGGTAAGCTGGCACACTACCTCAAATCGAACGGGAAGAAGCCGATGCTTTGCGCATGCGACATATACAGACCTGCGGCGATCGATCAGCTGGAAGTCGTCGGTAAGGCCGTGGATACGCCGGTTTTCACCATGAGAGAATCGAGGGAGCCGGATAAGATCGCGCTTGCGGCCATCAAGGAAGCAGAGCGCCTGGGCTGCAACGTCCTCATCGTGGATACGGCCGGTCGTCTGCAGATCGATGAAGAACTCATGGAGGAACTGGAAGTCCTCAAGAAGGCCATCAAGCCGCATGAGATCCTTCTGGTAGTGGACGCCCTGACAGGTCAGGACGCAGTCAACGCAGCCGAAGGATTCAACGAACGCCTGGGCATCGACGGAGTCATCATGACGAAGATGGACGGTGACTCGAGAGGCGGTGCCGCACTTTCCACG
>CAMOWO010000073.1 GCA_946628525.1 uncultured Bacillota bacterium
TTCTTAAACTTTCTCTGTACTCGTTACCATTCATCATTTTAGTTACTCTCCTTTGCAAATATATATAATGTTAAATTAACAATACGAACTACTTTACTCCGTTAGCAGCAGAGGAATCCGCCGTCAACGTAGATGACCTGACCAGTGACATAGTCTGATGCTTCTGAAGCCAGGAATACTGCTGTGCCTGCAAGATCGGAAGGAAGTCCGAACTTCTTCATTGGAATTCTTGAGAACAGCTCTGCTACTCTCTTTTCATCCTTGAAGAGAGGTGCTGTCATTTCTGTCTCATAGTATCCAGGTCCTATCGCATTGACATTGATGCCGTACTGAGCCCATTCATTTGCCATTGCCTTCGTGATCTGAACGATACCTCCCTTAGCTGCGCAGTATGAGATCATGTTAGGAAGACCAAGCTCACTTGTCAGTGATGCGATGTTGATGATCTTGCCCTTGATGCCCTTTTCTACCATCTGCTTAGCAACTGCCTGACAGAGGAAGAATACGTACTTGAGCTGAGTATTCTGAACTACATCCCAATCAGCTTCTGTGAACTCCAGAGCTGAGAATCTCTTGTTTACTCCTGCTCCATTGATGAGTATGTCGACCTGACCAAACTTGTCACATACTTTTCCTACCAGTTCGTTGATGTTTTCGATGCTGGTGATATCTGCTGAGATCCCTACGACGTTTGCATTACCTGTTGCTTCTGCGATCTTCGCAGCAGATTCATCGATAACGTTCTGTCTTCTGCTTACGAGGACAACGTTTGCACCTGCCTGTGCAAGACCTGATGCCATACCGAATCCCAGTCCAGTACCGCCGCCTACAACAATTGCTGTCTTACCGGTCAATGAAAAATCCATTTCTACCTCCTTGATATATCTCTTTGATTGGATACACTGTATGATCGAACTTCTTTAGAAGATGTCCTTTGCCTTGAGTTCTTCGATTCTTTCATCGCTCATTCCCAGGATGTCCTTGAGAACGTAGTCGTTGTGCTCGCCAAGCAGCGGTGCGCGCTCGAAGCAGAATTCGCTTGTCTCTGAGAACTTGCATGGGTTACCTGGATACTTGACAGGTCCGAGGAGCGGATGGTCGATCTCTACGAGCATGTCTCTTGCTGCTACGTGTGGATCAGCTGCGATCTCATCGATCTCCATTACAGAACCGGCAGGAACGCCTACTTCATCGCACATTCTCACGATATCTGCTGTCGGAAGCTGACTCGTCCACTTCTCAACTTCAGCATCAACTTCATATTCATGTTCTTTTCTGCTGCTGTTCGTCTCCCAGCCCGGTCTTTCGAGAAGTTCCTCTCTGTCCATCAGCTTGCAGAGCTTGCTCCAAAGTCTGTTGTTTCCTGTAGCGATCGCAACGTATCCGTCTTTTGAATCAAAGGTGTTGAACGGTGCTGATCCCAGGTTGCAGTTCCCGTTTCTGGAAGGAGCTTCTCCGAGGAGTGTGTACCATACGAGGAAGTTCTCAAGAGTTGATACTGCTGTATCCATCATTCCGATATCGATGTACTGACCTACGCCTGTCTTTTCTCTGTAGAGAACTGCTGCGAGGATCGCGAATGACATGTGGATGCCTGCAGCTCCGTCAACTGCGGAAGGACCAAGCTTGTAAGGCTTTCCGCCCTTTTCACCTGTCGTTGCCATGTATCCGCCCATTGCCTGGCAGATCACGTCATATGCTGACTTTGATTTGTAAGGGCCTGTCTGACCGAAACCTGAGATGGATCCGTAGATGATCTTAGGGTTTACAGCTTTGAGGTCTTCGTAACCGATGCCGAGTCTGTCTACGACTCCCGGTGAGAAGTTCTCAACTACTACGTCTGCCCATTTCGCAAGATCCTTGATGATCTGTACTGCGTCAGGATCCTTAAGATCTAATGAAAGACTCTTCTTGTTTCTGTTGAAATATGCGAAGTATCCACTTTCGTCGCCCTTGATCGGCTGAAAGAAGTGCGTATCATCGCCAAGACCTTTTCTTTCTACCTTTATGATTTCTGCACCGAGATCGCCCAGCATCATCGTGCAGTACGGGCCTGAATATACCCTGGTAAAGTCGATAACTTTTAAACCTTCTAACGGTTTGTCTTTTGTTGCCATTTCATACCTCCGTGAAATTTTCCAAACTATATCGATTACTACTAAATGCAACGAGCGTGCCAAAACTGTCCCAAAATCTTTCATAATCGCCCTCCCTTTTTTCTGCGGCTGTATGCGTTGCAATCACTGGCTTTCATCCGTGCGCCTGCAAAAAGTAAAATTTTTAGCCGCGATCTTCCGGGCGCAAAAGACGGATCTTTCCCCAAAGATCCGCCCTTTTTTCTATTCGTTTTTGAATCGTTTATACATATGCGCATATACCAAAAGCCCGCCCCGACCTGCCCCACGCCCTTGATTTCAAGCACTTCCCGCCTTTTTCCCGCCCCGGCCCAAGGCAAAAAAAATAAGAGCACTCTGTCTGTATCGACAAAGTGCTCTCTTATATCTGCTCAAGACTATTCATTTTTAAATAATGCCTTATAAAGCTCGTCCGTCGTTGGAGGTTCAACGTTTTCAAGGCTCTCGCCGCGCCTGAGTTTCACGCCGAATTCCTCAGGCATGATTTTACCCACAGTGGTGATATTCACATTTGAATCAGCCATGACCTCCTGCATCGCCTTTTCGAGTCCCGCAGGAACGATGATCATCATGGATCCGCTGGAGATGAGCCTGAGAGGATCGATCCCGAAACGCTGGCAGACTTTAGCTGTCTCCGGCTCCATAGGAATGGCCTCTTCATAGACCTCCGCCCCAAGACCTGCGATCTGGCACATTTCCCAGACAGCGCCCAGAAGGCCTCCCTCTGTGATGTCGTGCATCCCGTGGGTCCCGACTTTCGCCGCAGCGACGCCTTCCTTCACGACGCTCACCTGATCGAGAAAGCCCATGGCCCGCTCTCTCTCCTCTTCGGAAAGAACGCCGCTGAGCATCTCGCCTCTCTCTTTTGCCAGGATACTCGTGCCTTCAAGGCCGACGCTTTTGGTCACCATGATCACATCGCCCTCTGCGATATCATCGCCTTTCTGGTACCCGTCCGCCACGACTTTGCCGATGGCCGTGGACACGATCACCGGCTGGTTCACCGAAGGGGTCACCTCCGTATGACCGCCTATGATCTCCACACCTGTCCGGGCCGCCGTCTCCGCGGCCTGTCCCATGATCGTCGCCACGTCTTCCTCCGTCGTCCCCTCCGGGAGCATCACGGCCAGCATGATCCCCAAAGGCTGCACGCCGTTTGACGCGATGTCGTTGCAGGTGATGTGGATGCAAAGGCGTCCGATGTCCTGCACCGCCGCCGTTATCGGGTCCGTGGACATGACACAGTCGAAATCTCCGAAGCCCACGACCGCACAGTCCTCGCCGATGCCCGGCCTCACCTTGACATCTTCATTTCTATATGTGATCTTCCCGAAAATCAGGGATTTCAGAAGGTCGCTGTCGAGTTTGCCTGTCTTTAGCATGATCTTATACCTCCAGCATGGCCAGGAAATCTTCCTCCGAGATCACCGGGATCCCCAGTTCCCTGGCTTTCTTATTCTTGCCCGATGTGGAATTGATATCGTTATTGATCAGATAATCCGTCTTGCTCGTAACGCTTCCCGTCGTCTTGCCTCCGGCCGCTTCAATGGCCGCCTTGACTTCATCTCTGTTGGCGAAATGCTCCACCTTGCCGGTGATGACGAAGGTCAGACCTGCCAGCGCATCGCCTTTTCCTTCCACTGTCTCATCGAAGGTGAGCACCTCTTCGAGGGCATCCACCATGCGGGCGTTCTCTTCGTCCCCAAAGAAGCCCACGTAGCTCTCTGCCAGCACTTTGCCGACGCCCTCCATGGTCTCCAGTTCCTCCGTCGTAAGACGGCGCATCCTGTCCCACTTGTTCTCGCAGGCCGCCGCGATGACTTTCGCGTTGGCCGATCCGATCCCCGGGACGCCCAGACTGCAAAGGAACCTGTCCGGGCTCGTATGGGATGCCGTCTTCGCCGCCTCGATGAGGTTGTCGTAGGATTTCTTGCCGAAACCCTCCATGGCCACGATCCGCTCCTCGTGCCTGTCCAGTTTGAACAGGTCCGCCGGCTCCGTCACCATGCCTTCATCCACCAGTTTCTCGAGGGTGGCCTCCGAAAGGCCTTCGATATTCATGGCATTTCTTCCCGCAAAGTGTGCGAAGCTCTTGATCCTCTTCGCAGGACACGCCGGGTTCTCACACCAAAGGGTCCGGATGCCGTTCTCATCGCGGATCACGGCTTTGCCTCCGCAGACAGGGCAGGCCTCCGGCAGTGCGTCTGGACCGCTTCCCGTCAGGTTCTCCGCGATCTGCGGGATGATCATGTTCGCCTTGTACACCGTCACCGTATCCCCCG
>CAMOWO010000074.1 GCA_946628525.1 uncultured Bacillota bacterium
CTTCGTCTGGCTAGAGGACTCTGTCGTCGTTGTATTCGCCAGCTTCGTGACGTAACCGAGGCTTACCCAGTACCCGTTGGACTTGATCTTGGCCCAGCCGTTCTTCTCCTGGGTGACTTCATAGGTGCCCTTCTTGATGTGGCCCTTTGACTTATAGGATGTGGAAGGACCCGTCCTCATGTTCAGGTCTGAGATGGTGACCTTGACCTTGTAGAGATACGATGAAGTCGTTCCTGAAGTCGAACTGGAAGGTCTCGTCGTTGTGGCAGTCGTCGATGATGAGGAAGACGAACTGCTGTCTGCGATCTTCTTGGCGTAGCTGAGGCTCACCCAGTAGCCGTTTGTCGTAAGCCTTACCCATCCATCGCTCTCGGAGTTGACGGTGTAAGTACCGGTCTTGACATAGCCCTTTGATGGGAAGGATGTGGAAGGACCTGTTCTCATGTTCAGGTTCGTCGTACTGATCTTCACCTTGTAGTTCACAGCCTTTGTGGTATACGTAGGCTGCGTCTCCGGTGCGCTCTCACCGTCACAGATGTAGATGTATCCCGTCGCCCTGCTGTACCAAGGAGTCCCGTAGTGGAAATAGATCCTGGATGCCGTGGTCGGCTTGGCACCGATCTTCCATCCGGATTCAGATACATATACTTTGCCGTTTACGATCTTCTCTACTACGGCCACGTGGTTGCTGTAGCATGCGATGGCCCCCACCTTCGGCTTGCTGCCGTAAGGATAGTAATGTCCCGCCTTGTTGATGGAGTACCACTTATAAGCACTGCGGCAGAAGGCCGGGTTGAATGTCTCCCCGAGGATCTCGCTGGCTCTGGCGTATGCGTACCACGTACAGTTGCCCCTGACGTATCCTCTTCTTGATTTCAGATACTTGAGGTTTGGACCGTAATCATATCTGTAATAGATATTATCGTTGGTATAGTACCATTTCTTGCCTACGGACGAAGTGTACGTAGGCAGAGATGTCCTCGGTGTGATGGTGACCTTCTTCGCGCTTACCGTATCAGTCGCAGCAGGAATAACCAGCGCAAAAGCCATTACAAATGCCACGATGCCTGATAAAATATGCTTTTTCATTGTTCCGACCCCGCTTTCTCTTTTAGGCGTTCGATCTCATCCTTGAGACCCTGGATATATCCCACCGGATACACATCAACAGGAACGATGTGGATGGCACCGTTCTCTTCGTAGATCTCCAGTCTGTCGCCTTCATTCAAAGAAAGCTTTTTGACGATAACCTTCGGTATGGTTATCTGAGACTTCTGTCTCAATTCCGTAATCATCTTCATAGGTGAGAATTTCTCACTTTCTGAAAACAATCAGTTTGAGATAATCCTGAATGTCTTCTTCCCCAAAAATATAACTTTCTTAATTTCTTACTACGCTACCACTATACCACTGATTTCCATTTCACCGCAACAAAAAGCCCCCTTCTCGGGGGGTGAGGGCCGTGACTTTTTTGCAAAAAAATGAAAAACGGCGTCGACTTTTCGTCGACACCGCTACATGTTGTGTTCAACCTGCTAACCCAGGAAGTTCATGACGGACTTCTTCACGTCATTGCCATCTGCAACGCCCTTGACCTTCGGCATGACGGCTCCCATGAGTCTTCCCATGGATCCTTTGCCGCTTCCGGCCTCGATCCCTGCCTCTGCAGCTGTCTCCTTGACGAGCTCATCGATCTCCTCCGGTGAGAGCTGTTTCGGAAGGTATCCTGTCAGTACAGCGATCTCTGCTTCGTTGGCTTCCACCAGATCGTCACGGCCTGCCTTCTTGAAATCGGCGATGCCGTCCTTTCTCATCTTGATCTGCTTGGCAACGATAGCCGCGATCCCTGCATCGTCCAGTTCCTCACGATTGTCCACCTCGTACTGCTTGATCGCAGCTCTGAGGAAACTGATGGTTTCCTTCCTGACCGTCTGCCTGTTCTTCATGGCATCCTTGAAGTCAGCATTCAATCTTTCTTTTAAGGTCAATCAAAACACCTTCTTCGTTTCAAATAAGCTTAGTATCTCTTCGCCTTCTTCCTAGCAGCCTCAGACTTCTTCTTACGCTTAACGCTAGGCTTCTCATAATGCTCTCTCTTACGGAGTTCGCTCATGACGCCGTCTCTGGCGCATGATCTCTTGAATCTCTTCAGAGCACTCTCTAAGCTTTCGTTTTCTCTTACGATAACCTGTGCCATTTTCCTGTTTCACCTCCTGACCTTTGAAAAATCATGTAAACCAAAAATGGCTTTCGCACAAAGTTAATTATAATCTCTCCCGAAGTGCTTTGCAAGAAGATTTTCTCTGTGCTTTTTTATTGATTCTCATCAGCCCGGTGGCCATGTCATCTTGCGCTTGCCAAGCAGATGGAAATGCAGGTGCTTCACGGTCTGCAGTCCATCCTCGCCGCAGTTGTTGACCAGCCTGTATCCGTTCTCCAGACCAAGCTCTGCTGCGATATCCTTCACCTTGCACATGATGTATCCCATCAGTTCCGCATCTTCATCCTTCACATCATCAAGAGATGCGATGTGTTTCTTCGGGATGATCAGCACATGCTCCGGTGCCTGTGGCTCCAGATCTCTGAATGCCAGGATCTTATCATCTTCGTATACCTTCGTGGAAGGGATCTCGCCCTCTGCGATCTTGCAGAATAAACAATCACTCATGATCTTTCTCCTTTCTGTGACATTATTATATCACAAATACCTCTCGATCTCGATGAATAACCTGTCCTTTCGCGTCCGGCCGCCCACTTCTTTGAGATAGGCCTTGCCTTTGCCGCGGAGCACCAGTTTGTCCCCTTCTGCGACCTGCGCGTCGATCTTCTCCACCTGCATGCTATTGACGAACACGATCCCCTGACGGATCGCTTCCGCCGCCTTGCCACGTGACAACCCGAATGCCGAGGACACCACGTTATCCAGCCTGAGGGACGCCACCGTATCTTTGACCACCTGCACCCGCTTCTCCGGGATCTGCAGCTCCTCAAGCCCCGCGGCTTCCAGCTGCAGCGTCGTCCTGCCCGCCTTATCGTAATTCAGCATCAGGAAATCCTTGATCTCCTCCAAAATGATGATGTCCGCTCCGTCCTCTCGTACCAGGATGTCCCCGATCATCTCGCGCTTCAGCCCGAGACCTGTGAGAGATCCCAGATAGTCTCTGTGGGTGAGCCTTCGGCCGTGGGCCGGCGCCTTCGCCCTTATGACGCAAAGGTCATCTGCGGCATCTTCCATATAGTCCGGCAGAAACATTGCGACCGTGCGCTCCGCGTCCTCATATCCTCCAAAGAACTCCAGGCGGATCTCCTTCTGCCCTTTGCCCATCTCCCGCCAGGCGTTCTGCACCAGTGTGCGCTGCCGCATATCCAGGAAGTTGGTCCTGGTCATCATATAATTGTCTGCCGCCTGCATGTACTTGTCTCTGACGGAGGCCAGCATCATCTGATCTTCTTTTGCCTGCTGGTCGTTTCTCAATCCATCACCCCCATCATGCCTTCTTGGAACGGATCGGTGAGAGTGACATCGAGGAATTCGTTACGATATTTCTCGAAATCCGCCGCGCTACCACAGTTTACATAAACATATATATAGTTCCCCGAGTATCCTGTCATCATTCCCAGCGTCTCGTCGTACTCTTCGATGAGGATCCTCGCCTTCTTGCCCTTGTTCTTCCTTAAGAAATCCTGCTCGCTCTTCAGTGCCAGCTTGCTGAGCCTGTCCGCCCTGTCTTTTTTGATCTGAGGAGCTACATGGCCCGGCATCTGCGCCGCCTTCGTAAAGGGTCTCTTGGAATACTGGAAAATGTGCGTGTGCACGAATTCGCAAAGGTCCGTGAGGTTCATGCTCTCCTGGAAGTCTGCTTCCTTCTCCCCGGGAAATCCCACGATGATATCCGTGGAGATCCCGTAGAGAGGATCGAACTGCCGAAGGACTCTGACGATGTCCAGATACTCTCCCTTGCTGTATGGACGGTTCATGGCCGCCAGCACCGCATCACTCCCACTCTGCGCTGACAAATGGACGTGATGACAGAGTTTTTCATACTTCAGAAGACCCTTGACGTACTCGGCATTCACCACCGCCGGCTCCAGTGAGCTCAGGCGTATCCGGAAGTCTCCCTCCAGTTCATTGATAGCTGCGATGGCCTTCTCGACACCGTAGATGCCTTCCCGTTTGCCGTCTTCCATATCGTAAAGCGCCGTATTGATCCCCGTGAGGACGATCTCCTTATATCCTTGGGCGATGAGGCCCTTCGCTTCTTCTACGATATTCTCGATGGATCTGCTCCGGATCTTACCCCTGGCATATGGGATGACGCAGTAGGAACAGAACCGGTTGCACCCCTCCTGGATCTTGATGTAGGCCCTCGTCCTCTCCCCTTCTCCCGGAGATGCTCCCATCTCCTCGTAACTGTC
>CAMOWO010000075.1 GCA_946628525.1 uncultured Bacillota bacterium
CACGAAGGCGGCAGACAGCAAAGGACGGCTCAAGCCCGAGGAGAAATGCACCGTCAGGACAGACTTCCAGAGGGACAGGGACAGGATCATCCATTCCAAGTCCTTCCGCCGCCTCATGCACAAAACACAGGTCTTCCTCGCACCGGAGGGCGATCACTTCAGAACGAGACTGACCCACACCATCGAAGTCAGCCAGATCGCCCGGACCATCGCCCGGGGCCTGGGGGTGAACGAAGACCTGACGGAAGCCATCGCCATGGGGCACGACCTGGGCCATACACCTTTTGGGCACAGCGGTGAGTCGGTCCTGAACAAGATCCATCCGGCGGGCTTTCGCCATAACGAGCAAAGTCTCCGCGTCGTCGATTATCTGGAAATGGGAAGCGACAGGCGAGGGATGAATCTCACATACGAGGTGCGCGACGGCATCCTCAATCACACGGGGCCGGTGCTCCCGGTCACCATCGAAGGGCAGATCGTCAGGATCAGCGACAGGATCGCCTATATAAACCACGACATCGACGACGCTCTGAGAAGCGGCATCATCACTTTTCGTGATCTGCCGGAGGGACCTATCAGCGTTTTGGGAGACAGTCACAAGAAGAGGATCGATACTCTCGTCAAGGACATGATCGCAAACAGCGAAGGCAAAGAGACGGCGTCTCTTACTGAAGAGAAATCGGAAGCCATGACGAAGCTGCGCAACTTCATGTTCCGAAACGTTTACCTCAACCAGGACGTGAAGAAGGAGGAGGACCTCCACAAGGTCAGCACCGTCATCACGTCACTTTATAGGTACTACATCGAGAATCCGGAGCAGCTGCCGAAAGAATACTACATGATGATCGACGAGTTCGGCGCCGATGAGCTGGCGAAGGATCACATCGCCGGCATGACGGACAGGTACGCCCTGACCACTTATGAAAAAATCTTCGGATAAAACGCAATTAAAAAAAGAAAATCACAAATTTCAGCGAAAATAATATATAGAGATTCAGATTGCGGGAGGCAAAGTGAATAACTATAATCGTGTGAACATAGCAGATGAGATCAAGAGCAGGTGCAACATCGTGGACGTTGTGGGACGAGTCGTTCCCCTCAAACGGGCCGGAGCCAACTACAAGGGCATATGTCCATTCCACAATGAGAAGACACCTTCTTTTGTTGTTTCAGAACAGAAGCAGATCTTCACATGTTTCGGATGCGGAGCTTCCGGTGATGTCATCGAGTTCGTGAAACGATACAATAATCTGGATTTCGTGGGAGCCGTAGAGAGCCTGGCCAAGGAATACGGCATCACTATCGAAGGAAACTTCGGCTCCGGAAAAGACAAAGAAGAACTCTACGAGATCAACAGGCAGGCTGCCCGGTTCTGGTACAAGAAGATGCGGGAGAAGGCCAACCCCGGCTATACATACATGCAGGGCAGAGGCATCTCCAATGAGACCCTGAATAAATTTGGCATAGGTTTTGCTTCTGATAATTGGCAGGAACTGCATGACCATCTGACAGGGATGGGTTACGACGAACGCAAGCTCGAGACCCTGGGACTCATCTCGAGGTCGCAGAAGACGGGCCGCTACTATGACAAGTTCAGAAACAGAGTCATCTTCCCGATCATCAACACCAGAGGCAACGTCATCGGATTCAGCGGCAGGATCATAGGAGACGGAGAACCGAAATATCTCAACTCGCAGGAGTCCTCCATATTCCTTAAAAAGAACAACCTGTACGGGCTGAACCTGGCTGTCAAAGAGATCAAAAACGAAGACAGGATCATACTGGTGGAGGGCCAGATGGACGTGGTCTCCCTGTATCAGTCAGGGGTGAGAAACGTATCGGCGTCCCTGGGCACCGCCCTGACGGACAACCAGGCACGGCTCATCAAGCGATATACGAAGAACGTGGTCCTTTCCTACGATGCGGACAGCGCCGGCATCAAAGCGGCGGACAGAGGCATCGACATCCTCTATCAGGAGGGCCTGGTGGCGAAGGTCATGCAGGTGAGCGACGGCAAGGATCCCGACGAATTCGTCAAAGCCCACGGCAAGGGAGCCTTCATGGAACTGGCGGACAACGCCCTTTCCTACGGGGACTTCAAGATCTCCGTCAACGCGTCGAAATACGATCTGGAAGATCCGCAGCAGCGGGTGGAATTCCTCGAAAGTTCGGCCGCGATCCTGAGGCGGATGAAGCCGGTGGAAGCGGATATCTACATCAAACGGCTGGCAGCAGATTACGATATCTCGGAGAACGCGGTGCGCGCCCAGTACAACATGGGCACCGGACGCAGCCAATTCCGGCAGCCACAGGCCGCAAGGAGGACCAAAGGTGCCGCACTTTCGGAGACCGAAAGCGATCTTCTGAAACTGGCGCTGCTGGAGGAAAAGTACGCGCAGGCTTTGCGGGAGAAGGCCGATGAAGTGTTCCCGGAGGGGATGGCAAGAGACCTTTTCGATGCGATTGCAAAGTGTGACGACGGCATCCGGCCGATGGACCCCAGCAAGATCCGGGAGTATCTGGAGGAAGACGCGGCAGAGGCTTTTGAGAAGGTGCTTGCGGTACCCGTATCCTCGGGAAACGAAGACAGGATGTTCCGGGACTGCATGGACAGTCTGCGGCGCAGAAGGCTTGAGGAAGAGGCAGATATGCTGACGAACAGCCTGGTGCTTGCAGAGCAGGAAGAAAACAGTGAAGCGATAGATAAGATATCTATCCGGCTTATGGAAATACAGAAACAGTTAAAAGATTTTTAGAAGGGAAAAGAGTATTAAGATGGCAGACAAAGATTATATCGATGTTGAAGAAAAGGAAATGGCAGCACCTGAAGCGCAGGCGAATCCTGACGGTGCAGAAGAGCAGATCCCTGTAGAGGAACTGAAGCAGAGGATCATCAAGAACCTTCAGGAAAAGGTCAAGAAGAAGAGTGACGGACTGACCTATGCTGACATCGCCGAGGAGATGGGGGATGTAGACCTCGATAAGGATCAGATGGATGAGATCTTCGACGGGCTCAACTCCGCCGGGATCGAGATCAAGATGGGCGACGAGCCGGATGATCTCGACCTGAAGGAGATCGAGGACGAGGACGATGAAGATCCTGATATCAAGGCCGAAATCGAGAAGAACCCGGACAAGAGGGAGATCGATCTGGAGGCAGCGGTAGCTAAGAACATCGCTGTGGACGACCCTGTCAGGATGTACCTGAAGGAGATCGGTAAGGTGCCTCTTCTTACGGCTGATGAGGAAGTGGAACTTGCTAAGAGAATGGAAGCCGGCGGACCGGACGGAGAACTGGCTAAGCAGAAGCTTTGCGAGGCGAATCTCAGGCTCGTCGTAAGTATCGCGAAGAAATACGTGGGTAGGGGAATGCTGTTCCTCGACCTGATCCAGGAGGGCAATCTGGGCCTTATCAAGGCTGTAGACAAGTTCGACTGGACGAAGGGATATAAATTCTCGACGTATGCGACTTGGTGGATCAGACAGGCGATCACAAGGTCCATCGCGGACCAGGCCAGGACCATCAGGATCCCTGTCCACATGGTGGAGACCATCAACAAGCTGATCAGAGTTTCAAGGCAGCTCCTGCAGGAGAACGGCAGAGAGCCGACCCCGGACGAGATCGCTGAGGAGATGGGCATCACGGTGGAAAAGGTGAGAGAGATCCTGAAGATCGCGCAGGAACCTGTATCACTGGAGACGCCGATCGGTGAGGAAGAAGACAGCCATCTGGGCGACTTCATCCCGGATGACGATGCTCCAGCACCGGCAGAGGCAGCGGCTTTCAGCATGCTGAAGGAACAGCTGGTGGACGTGCTGGGAACTCTTACGGAGAGAGAGCAGAAGGTCTTGAAGCTGAGATTCGGCCTCGAGGACGGACGGGCAAGGACGCTGGAAGAAGTGGGCAAAGCTTTCGATGTTACGAGAGAGCGTATCAGACAGATCGAAGCGAAGGCCCTCCGTAAACTGAGACACCCGACCAGAAGCAAGAAACTGAAGGATTATCTTGAATAATGGCAAGAGGCGCGAAATGATAGGACTCAAAGGCAGACTTCAGATCATTGCAGAAAGATTAAAGGATAACAAAACCATGGCCGACATTGGGACCGACCATGGTTTTTTGCCTGTGTATATGGTGCAGCAGGGGCTCTGTGAGAGAGCCGTGGCGGCGGACATCAGCGCGCCGTCTCTTGAGAAGGCGGCGCAGCTTTGCAGGCAGGAAGATATCGAGAATGTGGATGTGCGCTGCGGCGACGGCATCAGCGTGCTCCGCTCCGGTGAGGTAGAGGGCATCGCCATCGCAGGGATGGGCGGCATCCTCATCACGGAGATCCTGGGCAAGGACCGCAAGGATCTGAAGATCATCGTTTGCCATTTGG
>CAMOWO010000076.1 GCA_946628525.1 uncultured Bacillota bacterium
TGGCGGCAGTGTAGGTCAGGATGTTCTCTGAACGTTCCCTCTCCTTGCCCTTGATATGCTCCGCACACAGTTCCTTGATGGTATCTGTGTCAAATCGATCTTGAGCTTCCATCTCGAAGAGAATCTGCATCATTGTTTCTCTTGACTGTCTTCTCGTCATAAAACTCCTCCTCCGGGACTTTCACACCCTGCACATTGATGTTCACTGCAGCAACGTGCATTCCTGTCAATGATTCTATTTCGTTTTTCACCTTCTCCTGAACGTCCCATGCAAGGTCCGGTATCCTGGCACCATAATCAACGATGAGATTTACATCCACCGCTACGGTATCGTCTGATTGTGAAGCTTTGATGCCTTTTGATGCCAGTTCCTTGCCCAGAAGGTTTCTGGTAAGAAGATCAGAGATGCCTCCTGCAAGGTCCGCGACCCCCTTTACCTTGAGGGCTGCGCTGGCAGCACAAACTGCGATGACCTCATCGGACACTCTGATGATTGGTTCATTCTGTTCCATATAGTATCCCCACGATCAAATTATATCAAATCAGCCTGTTCCTGACCATCTTCATACTCTTCCCGAGGTTCGATGGTAAGGTGGATCTGTTCGATCCTCCTGTCTCTGATAGAATCTATCCTGAATTTGTAATTTTCGAATTCCACGACGCTTCCGATGTCATCGTCATCCGGGATCTCGCCCAGTATGTCGATGATGAATCCGCCGATGGTCTCACTGTTGTCCGACTTCAGATCGATCCCCAGTTCCTCATCCACATCGTCGATATCCATGCTTCCGTCGATGATGAAAATGTTGTTAGAGAGTTTCTGGATCTCCGGTTCTACTTCGTCGTACTCGTCGTCGATATCGCCCATGACCTCTTCGATGATGTCTTCCATGGTCACGATACCGGAGAATCCGCCGTACTCATCGATGAGTATGGCGATGTGCTGCTTCGTCTGCTGCAGTTCCACGAACAATGTATCGATCTTCTTCGTTTCCGGAACGAAGTACGGCTTACGAAGGATGGCGCGAATATCCACATTGTCGAATCCGTCTTCTCTGGCCTTGATCAGGTAGTCCTTGATATAGAGGATGCCGATGATGTTATCGCTGTCGTCCTCATATACAGGGATCCTGGAGTACCTGAGTTCCATCAGCTCGTCGATGTACTCCTCGGAAGGCTCGTTGATATCGATGGAGAACACGTCCGTTCTCGGGGTCATTACCTCATAAGCCAGCATATCATCGAAGGCAAAAATGCTCGTGATCATCTTCATGCCCTCTTCCTTGAGCTCGCCGCTTTCCTGTCCCGACTCCAGCATCGATACGACCTCGTCCTCGGAATACTTCGCCTCCGTGACATCCGTGCGCTGCCTGAAGATCTTCAGGATCAGCACCACGATGCCGCCGACTGCTGCAGCGAGAGGCTTAAAAACGAGCGCGAGGAGTCTGGCCTTGCGATAAGAAGACATGGCGATCTTGTCTGCATAGAGCAGTCCGATCCTTCTCGGGAGAATCATCCCGAAAAGCAGAAGGAAGAAGCAGAGCAGGATCGCACATACGATCAGACCGATGGCATGATAATACGGCACTGCATCCTGCTGCAGCCTGTTGAATATATAGCTGCTCAGATACCAAGCCACATACGCACTCATAAAGAGTTTGATGAAGGTCACCGTGGTCTCGATGGCAAGCAGATACCTGTACGGCTCCTCCGCCGTGCTGAGAACGGCTTTCGCCTTCGAGTTTCCTTCTTCTGCAAGCGCTCTGATGTTGTTTCTGCTTACCGATTCCATGGCGGTATGAGCCGCCGCAAGGTATGCGTGAAGCGCGATCAGTATGACAAGTAAGATAATTGGGCCCAATATGGGCTCCCCGTCAGGTGACATTTTATTCTCCTTTCTTCTTTCGCAGTATGAAATCCTTGCCCACAGGCTGCTCCATCTTGATATGGAGGATCTGCTGCGGGTGCGGTGCCGACTCGATCGGCATATTCTCCTCGTCCAAAAGGACGGTCAGTTTCTGTGTAAAGTAATCACGTCCCGGTCCGAACACTTCGATCTCATCGCCAAGAGACATCTTGTTCCTCTGCTCTACAGTGGCCATTCCCGTCTCTTCATCGTAATCGAGAACTTTGCCTGTGAAACTGTAGTCTCTCGTATAGGCGCTGGTCTGATAGTTCTGGTCTTCGTTCGTCGGCTTATCGTAGTAGAAGCCGGTGGTGAATTCTCTGTGGCTGGCCTTGAGCATCTCATCGTACCATTCCTGCCTGAATTCAAACCCCTCAGGATCCTCGTAATAGGCATCGATGACCTTTCGGTATGCTCCCACCACTGTGGCCACGTAGAACATGCTCTTCATCCTGCCCTCGATCTTGGCGGAGCATATCCCGGCATCGATCAGGTCCGGCAGATGCGGGAGCATGCAAAGATCCTTGGAATTCAGGATGTAGGTCCCACGCGTATCTTCTTCTACCGGATAGTATTCTCCGGGGCGCTTCTCCTCCACGAGTTTATATTTCCACCTACATGGATGAGCGCACATGCCTCTGTTGGCATCCCGGTCGATCATGAAATTGCTCAGAAGACATCTTCCTGAATAGGAGATGCACATAGCTCCGTGCACAAAGGCTTCCAGCTCCATATCCTCCGGGATCTGCTTCCGGATCTGACGGATCTCATCGAGAGTGAGTTCCCGTGCCAGTACGAGCCTTCGTACACCCATGTCGTACCAGAATCTCGCCGTCATGTAGTTCGTCATGTTGGCCTGAGTGGACAGGTGGAGAACAGCATCCGGAATGATCTCCTTGATGAGGGTGATGACGCCGGGATCCGATACGATGAAGGCATCGATCGGAATGTGAGCCAGTGACTTCAGGTAGTTCTTCAGCGGCTCGATATCCTCGTTGTGCGCAAAGATATTGATCGTCATATGCGCACGAGCTCCATGGTCATGCGCGAACCGGACGCCCTCCTCGATCTCATCGATGGAAAGGTTGCCCGCTCCGGCTCTCAGAGAAAACATTTCTCCCCCGAAGTATACAGCATCTGCACCGTACTCAACGGCGATCTTTAATTTTTCCAGGTCTCCGGCTGGAGCCAGTAGTTCAAGTTTCTTCATGTTTGTCTATCACACTGACGGACATGCCGTCCCCCACCGGGAGGATGGACGTATCCGCATATTCTATCCCATTGATGTAGTGCAGGAATTCTCTCATCCTGCGAATGCTCGTCTTATATCTCTTCTTCGTGTCGAATTCATCCGATGCCGTCATGCCCTTCATCAGAACGTTATCGCAGACGATGAGGGCGTCGTCACTGCAGAGAGGAAGAGCAAGATCCCAAAACTCCCTGTAGTGGCTCTTCGATGCATCGATGAAGACGAAATCGAAGGGTCCGTCCAGTTTCGAAAGTTCTTCTGCCGCATCTCCGCGGATCACTCGGATCCGGGAGGAAAGGCCGAACTGTTCGATGTTATTTACGGCTGCATCGTACATCTTCTCATCCTGCTCGATGGTGGTGACGTCCGCATTGCAGCCCATGGCAAAGCAGAGAGCAGAATACCCCACTGCACTGCCGATCTCAAGGATGTGCGACGGCTCCTTCAGTTTCAAAAGCATCATAAGGAAACTCTCCGTATCCTTCAGGATCACAGGAACGTGGTTCGTTTCTGCGAGATCCCGCAGCTGCTCCAGCCTGGGATCAGGATTCTGATAGAGAGTATCCAGATATGATGAAACTATATTATTCGTGATAATTCCTGGTTTTTGGCGGGCCATGGATGTGCCTCTACATTCTTCTGGTGCCCTGCGCCATCCTTTGCGTAATAGACCGTCCCGTCAGGACCTGCGTAGAAATACAGGTCATCTGTCTGGGTGTAGTCCAAAACGGCATCAAGGTCGATCTCAGGGACTTCGCAGATCGGTCCCGGCGGGAGTCCTGCGAATTTTCTCGTATTGTAAGGATTGTCTGAACTGAGCTGCTGTGTATTGAGGTCCACATCCTCATACTCGAAGATGTATCCTACCGTTACATCGCTTCCCAGATTCATGTTGCTGTTCAATCTGTTGATGAAGACACCGGCGATATGCGGCGCTTCTGCAGCGTTGCTGCCGCCCTCTTTGCATACGATGGATGCCAGGGTCAAAAATTCATGTACGGAGAATCCGGACGCGTCGATCCTGTCCTTGCGGGCAGAAAGTTCCTGATCCATCTGGTCGAGCATCGTCTCCGTGACGCCTTCGATGGTCGGATCATCGTCCGTGATGAAGTAGGTGTTCGGTGCAAGGTACCCTTCGAGAGGATACATCACGTCTTCGTCCAGGATGTCGTCTGTGAGGAACCAGTACTTATCGATGAGGGTCTTCAGGTA
>CAMOWO010000077.1 GCA_946628525.1 uncultured Bacillota bacterium
ATCGGTACGATCCAGCCGGGACAGGCGGACTACAACCAGGTGACGAGGGGCGGCGGAAACGGTGACTATCACATCATCGTATACGCACCAAGTTCCATCCAGGAAGCCGTCGATATGATCGGCAAAGCATACGACGTGGCAGAAGAATACATGAACCCTGTCATCATCGCCGTGGACGGCATGATCGGTCAGATGATGGAGCCTGTGGTGCTCCCACCGGACAGAGGCGGCATGGCAGAAGAAGAGATCGACGCGGCCAAGCCTTGGGCCCTCACAGGACATAAGGACAAGAGAGACCGGAACGTCCTCAAATCACTTCACCTGAAGCAGGACGAACTGGAAGACCTGATCAATGAATACTGGCCGAAGTTCGAGAAGGCAGAGAGAGAACTGGCAGACTACGAAGCCATCAACGTCGAAGGAGCCGACGTCGTCTTTGTAGCTTACGGATCATCAGCCAGAGTCACGGTAGAGGCCATGGAGATTTTGGGCGAGAAGGGCATCAAGGCCGGTCTGATCAGACCGAAGACCCTCTGGCCGTTCCCGAAGAAGGCCTTCGACCTCATTGATGATAATGTCAAAAAAGTTATTTCAGTAGAACTCTCCCAGGGACAGATGATCTACGATGTCATGCTGTCACTGAAGGGAAGGCATGAAGTGGACCTGATCAACAGAGTCGGCGGCATGCTCCTGAGTCCTGCAGAGATCGCTGAGAGAACGATTAAGATGATGGGAGGCGCAGAATAATGGAACCTGTATTTGAGATCACAAAAGGAATGCGCGAAGACATCACCACGTATTGTCCGGGCTGTACACACGGCATCGCGCATAGATTGATAATGGAAGCCCTCGAAGAGAAGGGCGCACTGGGCAAGGCGATCGGCGTATCACCTGTTGGCTGCTCCATCGTAGCCCACCAGTATATGAACGTTGATATGGTAGAGTCTGCTCACGGCAGAGCACCTGCTGTCGCATCCGGCATCAAGAGGGTGCATCCGAACCACTACGTATTCACGTATCAGGGCGACGGAGACCTGGCATCCATCGGTACCGGAGAGATCGTGCATGCCGCCCACAGAGGCGAGAAGATCTGTACGTTCTTCATCAACAACGCGATCTACGGAATGACCGGCGGACAGATGGCGCCGACATCACTTTTGGGTCAGAAGACCACTACAAGCGTCGAAGGACGTAAGAAGGAGATCAGCGGAAGTCCGCTTCGCATGGCAGAACTGATCGCAACGATCGATGGCGCTGTATATGTGGAGAGAGTATCCCTCCATTCACCGGCAGCCGTGAGAAAGGCCAAGAAGGCCATTCTGAAGGCATTTGAAGTGCAGGAGCAGGGACTGGGATTCGCCTTCATAGAATTCCTTTCCACGTGCCCGACGAACTGGGGCATCTCACCGGTGAAGTCACTGGAGTTCATCTCCGAGAAGATGATCCCGTACTATCCGGTGGGCAAGATCAAAGACACGACGTGGACACATATCGAGCACAAAGCAGAGGAGGGCAGATAATGGCAACGAGAAAAATGCTTCTGGCCGGTTTCGGAGGTCAGGGTGTCCTGCTCATAGGACAGATGATCGCCTACACGGCTATGTATGAAGATAAGAACGTCACATGGATGCCTTCCTATGGACCGGAGATGAGGGGAGGCACGGCGAACTGCACCGTCGTCGTATCCGATAAGCCGATCGCATCACCGCTTCCGAGTTCCTACGACGTGCTCCTGGCGATGAACAAGCCGTCACTGGGGCGGTATCTGGACGAACTGGTGCCGGGGGGCGACCTTTTCATCAACTCATCCATCATCCACGATAAAGTGGAGAGAGATGACATAAATGTATATTATGTAGACACGGTAAAACTGGCTCACGAAGTGGTCGGAAACGAGAAATCCGCCAATATGGTCATGCTGGGAGCCATCATCAAGAAGACTCATGTCGTGGAGAAGGAAGAGATGGGCAAGACTTTTGAGAAGCTCATGACGGGCAAGAAGGCGCAGTTCATCGAACCGAACATGAGAGCGCTGGATGCGTGGGAAGGCTGATGATGGGCAGGACGATCGCAGTGATGGGCCACTACGGCAGCGGCAAGACGGAGTTCTGCGTGAACCTGGCCATGAAGATGAAGGAGGACGTCTCTGATCTTGCGCTGATCGATCTGGACATCGCCAATCCCTATTTCAGAAGCAGGGAGCGGCAGAAGCAGCTGGAGGCGGAAGGCATCAAGGTCATCTTCAACGAGTACGGCTACGACATCGCAGAGGACCTTCCGGCCATCACCGCAAAGGTGCGTGCGCCTCTCGAGAACCCGAAGTTCACCACCATCGTGGACGTGGGGGGAAACGACAGCGGCGCCAGGATCATGAACCAGTTCCATAAATATTTCGAGCCGGATGATGTGGAGCGTCTCATCGTGATCAACGCCAATCGGTTCGAGACGGATACGCTGGAGGGAGCCATGTTCCATCTGGAACAGATCCAGGAGGAGATCGGGCTGCCCATAACGGGACTCATCAACAACACCCACATGCTGGCAGAATCGACGGCCGGCGACGTGGTGAAGGGTCACGAACTCTGCTGTGAGGTCAGCAGGCGCACGGGTATCCCCATCGTCTGGGACACATGCGGCGAGAAACTTTTGGGCGATCTTCAGAAACTCATAGGGGAGAAAAACGATTACAAGATCTTCCCGGTGAAACTCTACATGAGACCGTCGTGGCTCGACGTGACATTTTGATAAGACACTGAAATCCCGTTTACTGCATGCGGGAGAGGATAGAGATCAAGGCCCATACCGGCTAGATTCCGGTGTGGGCTTTTCTCATGAGGTCAAGCTTCTTGAATTCATAGCCAATTTCTGTTAAATTAAAATGGTAAAAGATGACTACGGAAGGGAAGGAGCCTTTAACATGTTTGAAGTCAACAAAACGATCAACGGCGGGGAAGCGCTTGTCAGCGTAAGCGGAAGACTTGATACCGTGACATCACCGAAACTCGAGGAGGAACTCAAGGACGTTCTTGAGAGCGCAGATTCTCTCGTGTTCGATCTGGAGAAACTGGACTACATCTCATCTGCAGGACTTCGCGTGCTTCTGGCGTCGCTGAAAGTCATGTCAAAAAAAGGCGGGATGAAAGTGATCAATGTCAACGAGACGATCATGGAGATCTTCGAAGTGACGGGATTCGCTGATATCCTGACGATCGAATAAGAACAGCGATGAACAGGATCGGCGAAAGTATCATTTTCAAAAGCATATTTGGAATCGTATTGGTGCTGATTGTTTTCACCGGGATCATATGTGCCATCGGCTACAACGGGGTCTCCGGTGCACTGCTGGAACAGTATTCGGCAGATGCGTATCAGACGGCCCGCGTGGCGGCATCGAAGGTGGACGGCGACAGGATCGACGCCTACGAAAAAAGCGGCGGCAAGACGGATGAATACCAGAAGGTCATAGGCGACCTCGACGTGTTGTGCAATGAGTCGGGTTCGATGTTCATCTACATCATCCAGCCCGACCTTACGGACTACGGTCATATCAAGTTCCTGTTTTCCACGGTGAACAAGGACAGCCGGTTCACGCGCTTCGATTTCGGGTATGTCCGGGAAACGACGAATGACGATTACAAGATGAAATACGACTGGCTCTATACCGGAGAGCGGGAGCAGGCACTGGTGGTTCGTGATATCGGCTACATCGAGACGGATCCACACATCACGGCCATGGTTCCCATCAAGGACTCAGAAGGGAAGACCCAGGCGATTCTTTGCGTGCAAAAGCAGATGGACGTGCTCTCGAAGTCCCGCGCGGATTTCACAGAGAGCGTGCTGGGGGCGCTGATCATACTGACGCTGATCATCGTCATCTGTCAGGCCGTATTCCTCTACACCGTGCTCTTCAGGCCGATCCGGACGGTCACCATGGAAGCGGAGCGCTTCGCCCGGGAGAACGTCAAGGCAGCGAAGAAGCTCAAAGAGGATATCAACACGGCGGATGAAGTCGGCAAACTGGCAGACTCCATCGACAAGATGGAGGAGCAGATCACGGACTACGTAGTGAACCTGAAGGCCGTGACGGCGGAGAACGAGAGGATCGCCACGGAGCTGTCCCTGGCCACCACCATCCAGACCGGTATGCTCCCGAGCAATTTCGCTGCACTCCCTGAGAAAGAGGAGTTCGAAATATTCGCGTCCATGGTCCCTGCAAGGGAAGTCGGGGGAGACTTCTATGACTTCTTCCTCGTAGACGACAATCATCTGGGCCTCGTGATTGCAGACGTATCAGGCAAAGGAGTGCCGGCGGCGCTCTATATGATGTCGTCCATGATCC
>CAMOWO010000078.1 GCA_946628525.1 uncultured Bacillota bacterium
AAAGGTGGTGGAGGAAGCCACAGCAGACGGCAAGGCAGCCCTGGCTCTCAGCGGCGGCATCGATTCTGCCATCCTGGCGAAGTTCATGCCGGAAGGCTCCAAGGCCTACACCTTCCGCTGCATCGTACCGGGGACTCCCGTAACGGACGAATCCGGTCCGGCTTCTGTATGGGCGGAGAAGAACAACCTCGACCACGAGATCGTAGATATCTACTGGGAGGACATCGAGAGAGTCACTCCGGAGCTTATGAAGCACAAAGGCGCGCCGATGCATTCCATCGAGGCGCAGATCTATATCGCGGCCTGCAAGGCCAAAGAGCACGGTTTCACGAAGTTCATCTTCGGAGAGAACGCGGATATCATCTACGGCGGCATGAACGGGCTGCTCCAGAAGGACTGGCTCTTCGGGGAGTTCGTGGACAGGTACATGTATGTGAACCCGTACTACGTGCTCAGAGACCCGCAGATCATTCTGGATCCGTTCAAGGATTTCGAGAAGGACGGTCACATCGACGGCCACGATTTCATCAACGAGCACTTCAGACATGAGGCGCTGGGCACGTATAACAACGCCTGCGAAACGGCCGGCATCGAATTCGTGGGGCCGTACTCCATGACGTATTTCGATGCGCCGATCGACTACGAGAGGATCCGCTCCGGCGATACGAAGTACGTGATCAGAGAAGCCTTCGCGAAGCTCTATCCTGACTACGTCGCTCCGGACAAGATCCCGATGCCGAGACCTGTGAACGAGTGGTTCGCAGACTGGAAGGGCCCTGTGAGACCGGAATTCCTGCCGCACTGCACAGACAATATGGACGGCAACCAGAAGTGGATGGTCTGGTGCCTCGAGAAATTCCTCGAAATGACAGAACAGTGAAAGGGACGATGAAATGATAGAAGGTAATGCCTGGAAACAGAAACAATTCGATATACTTGCCTGGCTGCAGGACATGTGCGAGGAGAATTCCATCCCCATGTTCCTCTACGAGGAGACGGCCCTGGCAGCATACAGAGACGAGAGCCTCTCGGATGATGTGAAGGTATGCATCGATGCAAAGGATGCAGGCCACTTCATCCACATGATCGAGGAGGACGAAGACACCCGCTACGGCGTAGAGGGAATGCACAACAACGGCAGCTTCCCGTCCTTCGAGATGCGGGTGTACGATCCGGAGTCCGTGGATTTCAACGCCAACAACTTCATGCAGTACGAGAACAACTGCATCCACGTGGTGGTGAAGTTCATCGAGCACGTCCCTTCCTCGAAGCTGAAGAGAAAGAGCCTCTCCGTCAAGTACGGCCTGTATAAGGACAGGAACAAGCTGAGACAGAAGAAGGCCAGCGCGAAGAAGCAGAACAAACTGAAGATGCTCCTCATCGGAAACATGGACCGCAAAGAAAAGAAGTACGGCGCGGAAGCCGTATCGGGAGACCTCTTCAGAGATCTGATGGCAGGATACGGACAGGCCGGCGGCAAACCGAGGATCGAGAAGACCTACTTCGCCGGTGATACTTTTGATGGAAGCAGCACCGTGACACTTTGCGGTAAAGAGTTCATGCTCCCGCAGAAACCGGAGAAATACCTGCGGAAGATCTTCGGGCCGAACTGGCAGAACATCCCGTGCAAGGTCTATGAGGAGACCAGCGCCAAATTCAGGGATGCCGAGATCAGCTGGGAAGATTACGAGGCCAGGATCAAGGACATCGACTTCGATGATATGGCAGCGAACATCAAGAAGAACAACGCCCTGAGAAGGGAGTACAAAGTATACAACGACGCGATCCATCACTACTACGACATCCTCAGAAGGACGGACGAGCGGTTCAAACTCTGGGAGAAATACGAGCCGCGAAAGGCGCAGATCATGGAACTTCTGGAAAAGGAAGACTACGATAGTCTGGCCGAGGAGCTGGCAGAGTATCTGGATGCCCTCGACCGGTTCCATAAGCTGGGGCTGGGACTCTGCTTCGATATGGATATTTTTGAAGCGGCGAAGGTCCTGCTGACGAAACGTGGCGAGTCTTCCTATGCAGCAGAACTGGAGCAGCTGATCCCTGAAGTGCATAAGAAGCCTTTGGAGATCATGGACTACAAGGGCAATGTGATCGCATGATTCGAGATGGCAGGTAACGACCGATGATAAGAAACAGCGACCAGGAAGCTCTGTGGCAACTTCTGCAGAAGGTAGCAGACTTCCTCGAAGAAAACGATATCAAATACTACTTGTTTGCCGGTACGGCCATCGGCGCGCTGCGCCACAAAGGCTTCGTGCCGTGGGACAACGACGTGGATCTTCTGATGGACAGAGAGAACTACGAGAAGATGCTCAGCATGGCAGACGACCTTCCCTGGGACGATGTGGAGCTGGTGAGCAGCGAGCTCAGCGATGAGTACTACAGACCGTACGCCCAGTTCTCCAACAAAAGAGACACGAGTTTTCTCAAGACAGGGATGTTCAACCATGGCGAGTGCATGGGGACCCTCATCGATGTCATGTGCATGGACGATATCCCGTCGGCACGCCTCGAAGAGTACAAGAGGGACCTTCTCCGCTACCAGGAGACCCTCGTGGACGCCTTCACCTACAACCCGAGGACGGTGAAACTGGCAGACGAGATCATAGAACTCAAAGAAGAGTGCCTCAAACGAGGCAAGCGGCAGGTCATACAGGAACTGAAAGCCAAGCTGGAATCCTACGCAGAAGAAGACTGCGATGAATGCGTGGTCCGGTTCTGGGGCCGCAAGATCAGGAACTACAAAAAATCATGGTTCGAAGACACCCGCATGGTGCCGTTCGAAGGGCGGATGATGCCGGTGGCCGGCGGCGCCGAGGCGTGCCTCAGGCTCCAGTACGGATCCAACTGGTACATGATCCCAAGACAGAAGGAGCAGGAAGTCCACGACTTCTTCTCCCACCATGAGATGAGCTACAACAACTACTCAGAAGATCTGGAGAACTTCCTGGACTGGGAGAAGGTCCACAACGACCTGCGATCCAGGAAGATGATCGAGCTCAAGATGATGAAATACAGGGACAACATCGAGACCTACAGAGAGAAGCTGTCCGGTATACGTTTCATCATGAAGAGCAGGATCGTGGAATCACAGGATGAGTTAGAGAAAGCCGCCGGCCGCGGGGACTACCTTCGCGTGACGGAGATGACCGATATGCTCACATCCAACATGGCAATGATGAAGCATATCGATCCTGAAGAGGCGGGGCTTTCCTATGAGACCATCGACCGCTGGATGTACGCTGTCATGAAGTCCGGAAGGTACTGGGCGGCCCAGAAGATCGCGGACGCCTTTTGCGAGAACACGGGAAGATGCGCGAAGACCCTGGAGACTTTGGGGAAGGTGACGGAGCTTGCATGGCTCTGTCAGGACCGGGCCCACGATCAACTGATGGAGGCAGTATCCGCGTATGATGATGACCGGCTGATCCCGGAATACATCATCGCCCTGGACGAACTGACGAAGGCGGGACGGATGCAGGAGCAGGAAAGAGTAGAGAATCTCTGCGATGAGTATCTCAGGATCTTCCCGGCAAACTGCGAGATCATGAAGATCAAAGCAGACCTGCTGGATGCGGAGGGCCGCGGCGAAGAGGCCATGGACCTGTACAAAAAAGTCCACGACAGCACGGACAACGGCCTTCTCATACTGGAACTCGAAGAGCGTTTCGGATTTGAAGACAGATTCCTTTAGGAGAGACATAGAATGATCAAAGAACAGGAATATCTTCTTGAACTGATCAAACGGATCGATACGTTCATGAAGGAGAATGAAATCACATACTACCTCTACGGGGGAAGTGCCATCGGCGCCATGAGGCATCAGGGATTCATCCCATGGGACGACGATATGGATATCATCGTGGACAGGACGAATTTCTACAAACTCATGGACAAGGCGGACCGGCTCCCGGAGGATATGGGCTTCATCAGCGTGGAGACGGATCCTGAATTTTTTAAGGTCTCGGGATTCCTCTACGTCAAGACGAATACCTGCTCATCAAAGAGCCGCATGTTCATGGGCGGAGAGGCCATGGGCTTCACTTTGGATGTCTTCATCCTCGACGATATGAAGTCGGAGCGCACGGAGGAATTCAGGAAATCCCTGATCCTTTATGAGGACGTTCTGGAGGACGCCTGGATCTACCATCCGGACATCGTCAAGTACAAGGATGATTACTTCCGGCTCAAGCAGGAGCAGAAGAAAGTGGGCAAGAAGAAGGTAGCCGAGAAACTGAAGGCGGAGCTCGAAAAGGATGCTCCCGA
>CAMOWO010000079.1 GCA_946628525.1 uncultured Bacillota bacterium
TACGATATGATGTACTATGATATGACGGGGCTCACCGTGATCTGGGGAGCATTCCCCGTGCTGGCGGGGCTCGTGGCCATGGCCGGCTTCATCGTGTCGGGCATCGGCGCATTCATGAGGAATCTCGTGACGACGGGGGTCGGATGCATCATCCTGGCGGTGTCCTACGCCCTTGCCATGATACGGGAACTGATCGGCGCGTTTTTGTACAATGGGATCGGGTTCTTTTTCCTGAATCTCATTGGGCTTGCGATCACCATTGTTCTCGTGATCATCGCCTTTTCGGGCAGTGGGACGCTGAAGAATCTGATCCTTCGCCATACGGTGCCGGCGATGATGGTGCCGATGGGACTGTTCGTGCTGACGCTCATCGTGGCAGCGGCAGGATACGGCCTGAGTGCAGGAACATTTTTCTATAATTTTGCGGAGGATCTGGCGCTCACCGCGATCATCGTTGTGATCGGGGCATTGCTTGCGGAAGCAGCGCCAAATGTAACAGAAGACAGCGAAAGGAGTGCAGACATGAGTTATAGAAGCGATTCACCATTTGATCAGAGAGGGTCAGTGCAGCCGCCTGACGGATACAGGAGCGTTGCGCTGGTAATCATTTTTGGGTTGATAACATGCGGGATCTACCTGTTCTACTGGGTATACAAAGTATCCGAGAAGATCAATGCAGAGCTGATGACGGGCAAGTCCCCGGCGGCGCAGATGCTGCTTTTCATGTTCGTCCCGTTCTATAGCTGGTACTGGATCTACACCATGTCCAGGGACATCAACGAGTACTCCTCCAGACAGGGCAGAAACCCGGATTCGGTGATGCCTGTGGTGAACCTCATCGTGGCGATCATCGGATTTTCCATCGTTTCCATCGCTATCATGCAGGATATGATCAACAAGGCCGTGGGAGAAACGGCTGGAAGTTACTACTCCAGAAGCGGCTACGGCTATGCCGGGCAGCAGGCCCATGCAGGCGGGGCGCATCCGGCGGGAGAAGAGACCGAAAGCCAGGCACAGGCCCAGGCCCAGGCGGATCAAACAGGAAACGGTGCGTCTTACAGCTATGAGAATACAGATGTGGGGGCAGGCTATTACTACGCAGGCGCCCAGGCTCGTGCAGAGGAAGCGGCGCCGGAGGCAGCGTATGAAGCTGCAGGAGATGCTGCAGAGGCGGCCCCGGAAGCAGCACCGGAGGAGACGGATGCAGACAGCTTTGAGATGGTAGACAAGCCGGAGGCTGCAGAGGAAGAATCGGTACACGAATTCGTACATGAAGAGGAAGGAGAGTACGAAGTGATGGATCAGCAGGAGACAGGCAAACTGGATCAGTCCATATACGATCTTGTGAACGAACTTGAGAAAGAGCAGTCGCCTTTTGAGACGGAGCAGCCCCAGGAGCAGGTGAGCAGCCCGGAGAAGGTCCCGTATGACGAACTCAAAAAACTCAAGGCCCTTCTGGATGAGGGGATCATCACGGAGGAAGAGTTCGAACGGATGAAAAAGAAGTTCATCTGACAGCCCCCAAAAGAATCAAAATAACGAGCAAACTACTTGACGTAGACTCGTCTGTTTCTTACAATAAGAGATGTATTGCGACTATATGAAAGGACGGCATTCGTAGATGTTTATACTTTTTGTTGCTCTTGCAGCAGGTGTGGTTCTCCTCATGCTGCTTCTGAGGAGCGTTGGTAAGAATACGAAATACAGGATCAAGCACGGAAGAGGGATCGAGAAGTTTACCGAGATCGTCAAGGTGATACTGCTTCTCGAGACAGTGGTGTATATCGTCGTGTTTGTGATCGTGATCATCAAGACTCTTGCCCTATAGAATCGACTAAACAAGCGGACCCGTGAGGATCCGCTTTTATCATGGTCGTATATCAGAATCTGTCGCTGTACTGGATGAGGCTGCGCAGGTAGCCGGAGCGCGTCTTGCTGCCGCCACCCATGACGGTGTTGTAGTAGACGACGGAGGCTTCAAAAGAGTCCTCGCTTGTCCGTATGATGGCGTAGGTGCCGCCTGAGCCGTCTCTCGGTAGAGACAGGCTTCCGGGATTCACAAAATGTATGCCGTCGGCTTCATCGATGAGGGCGCAGTGGGTATGACCGAATACGGCCGCGATGCAATCCTCCTCGCATGCTTTGTACATGATGTTCTGGAGGTCGTAGCCCACGTGCTGCATGTGGCCGTGGGTCACCAGGATGTTCCCGCACTCCGTTTCCACGATGGCGAAGTCGTCGCTGCTCATGGAACCGTCGCAGTTGCCTTTGACGGCGACGACGGGTACGTGGAATTCATCTTCCAGATCCTGACCGTCGCGCAGATAGTCGCCGGTGTGGATGATCAGATCGATGTCCCGCAGCTTGCCCCAGATATCTCTTACTTTATTCAGTTTGCCGTGTGTATCTCCAATGACCAGAATTTTCATGGAATCAGTTTAGCACAGATGGGTGGTTCAGGGCAAACATTGACTATAATTCTTTTATCAAGTACAATGATAACTGTAAACTTATGGATATGAGGACAATAGAATGACAGACAACAATATTTATGTAACAGACGGCCAGGATCTGGCGGATAAGGTGGAAGAACTGAAGGCCGCCGGCGTGACAGAAGTAGCCGTAAACGTCAATACCTTTAATTTCACGAAGTACAAAGAATCCAACGACGGGAAGCATCTGCAGCCTGTCATCGACGGGATCAACGCCGCCATCGGCAAGAAGATGAAGGTGCGACTGAACGTGTCCATCGAGGAAGGCTTCAACGAGGATGAGGTCATCGATTTTCTTCAGCTTACGTACCAGCATGCGTACGACATCGTCTTCATGCCGACGATCAGCTACGAGTTCCTGAAGGGCAAGATGCCGGCTCTTCGCAAGGTCAGCGCAGAGGCAGACGGCATCGAGTTTTATAAATATCCCGGTGCCATCGGGAGAATCGGTTTTATCTTGAATTAGGAGATCATCATGCAGCACGAGAAATTAAACAGCATGAAAAAACAGCTTGCACAGTACCTCAGATCGGATGCACTCTTGAAGAATGCCATCAAGGAGCTCAGCTCCAAAGACATGATCAGGGGGTCGCTCATCGCCAGAAATGCGCACCACAGCCAGGTGCAGCTGGACGCGATCCTGGACGAAGGGGAACTGCAGCGGGACCTTCCGGTGAAGGACTACGTATTCATACAGAATTTCAGGGATGTCGTGAGAGTCGGCATGGTATGCCTCGAGATGGGCAACTACCTGGACAAGTACCTGCTCCTCAGCTCCTACAGGACGCTGGAGGGCGATCAAAACGCATATTTCAGGAAGACGAATCCGGTCATCTATTCCATTAACCATGTGCCGGCCCACTCCCTCGATATCGAGGACAAACTGGATGACTGCCTCCGGCGCATCTACAGAGCGGATTCCGGAAATGATGTCGTTCTCAAAGCGATGTTCATCCACAACAAGATCATCGACATCTATCCCTTCGAGAATTACAGCATGGAGCTTGCCATCTTCGCCATGAACTATTTCCTGATGGAGAGCGGGCTCGTGCCGGTGAACATGCCGATCGACAGGCGCAGTTACCTGGAGATCGTCGGGGATAACCTCAAAGGACACAGGCAGGAAGAGTTCTACGGTTTCCTGCAGAAAGCCATCTACGATAAGATGGAGGGGACCCTCACCGCATGTGAGGAATACATCAGCGAGAACAAATAGCGGAATTTCATAAGAGCAATCAAAAACTGCTGCATCAGAAGGTGCAGCAGTTTTGTTGTCTATTTCGCAGCTTTGATCGCTTCCAGTTGGGCTTTCACGCTTTCGAAGGAGGTGGATCCTTCCGATTTCTTGGCCTTGATGCAGCTCTCCGGATCGATGTTCTCGTAGATGTCCTCATCGAACTTATCGGAGAATTCCTTGAGCTTCTCAAGAGGGATATCCTCGATGGCCGTGCTGTTTTCGATGCAGTACAGAACGATATGACCGATGATCTCGTGGCAGTCGCGGAACGGGATCCCTTTGCGCACCAGATAGTCTGCAGCATCCGTGGCGTTCATGAATCCGTTTTTCACGGCAGCGCGCATGGTGTCTTTGTTGAACGTGATGGTGCTGATCATCTCCGTGAAGATGCCGATGGAGGCCTTGAGGGTATCCACCGCGTCGAATACAGGCGGCTTGTCCTCCTGCATGTCCTTGTTGTAGGCCAGCGGCAGGCTCTTCATCAGCGTGTAGAGGCTCAGCATATCGCCGTAGACTCTGCCCGTCTTGCCCCGGAT
>CAMOWO010000080.1 GCA_946628525.1 uncultured Bacillota bacterium
CCGCCACTTCCTGGGCAGAACGGGCATCCACCGCCTCCGACTCTTCGATCAGCGGCGTCACCACGTAGGCCTGACCGCCGTCTCTGAGCTGATCCTCCACGAAATCGTAGACGCCCCGGCGCCCCTTTGTTGTCACGCACTTCGTATCGATCTTCTGCCTTCCCGGAGGGAGCTCATCGATCACCGAAACGTCCAGATCGCCGTAAAGCACGACGGCCAGGGTCCTCGGGATCGGCGTCGCAGTCATGACCAAAATGTTCGGGTTTCTGCCCTTGTCCTTCAGGAGGGTCCGCTGGTCCACGCCGAACCGGTGCTGCTCGTCGGTGATGACAAGGCCCAGATCTGCGAACTCCACATCGGGCTGGATCAGGGCATGGGTCCCCACCAGGATCTGGATATTCCCCTCTTTGAGGTCCCGGAGGATCTCGCGTCTTTCTGCGGCAGAAACGGAGCCTGTGAGAAGCCCCACGCGGATGTCGTGAGCCGCGAAACTTTTGGACATCCCCTCGAAATGCTGCTTGGCCAAAATCTCCGTCGGCGCCATCATCACCGCCTGGTACCCGGATCGTACCGCCTTGTACATGGCGATCTCCGCCACCGCCGTCTTGCCGGAACCCACGTCGCCCTGGATGAGCCGGTTCATGACTTTGTGATCCTCCAGATCCTTCATGATCTCCGCCACCGCCCGCTTCTGGGCCCCCGTCAGTTCGTAAGGCAAAGTCTTCACGTATTCTTTCTCATACGGCGCCGCATCAAAAGCGATGCCGTTTCTGTTCTCTCTGAGGTTCTTTCGCACCGCAAAGAGTCCCGTCTGCAGCACGAGAAGTTCGTTGTAGATGAAGCGGTATCTCGCTTCCTGCAGGGATTTCAGGTTCCCCGCGAAATGTATGTTCTCCAGCGCATAGTCCATGGGACAGAGCCTGTTCTTCTCCCGCATGGGCTCCGGGATGATGTCTTCCGCCTCGGGATAGAGATCCTGCACCGCCGCCTGAAGCTTCCTGATCTCGTTTTGGGAGATGCCCTTGGTCAGCGGATACACCGGAACGAGGCCGCGCTTGCCGTCGTCTTTCTCAAAGGATGGGTGGATCATCTGCAGGTGGGCTCTGTTCTCCGTAACCTGGCCGTAGAAGAGGTATTCTTCTCCCTCGTGCACTGCCTTGGAGATGTAGGAGGCATTAAAAAATACGACCTCGATGCCACCGGTCGTGTCCTTCACTCTGAGGACCAACCGCTGCTTCCTGCCGTATCTGTTCGTGTATTTGCGGATCACTCTGCCTTTGACGAGATACTTCTGCCCTGCCATGAGTGCTCCGATGTCTGTTACTGTGCTCCTGTCTTCGTATGTCCTGGGGAAAAACAGCATGAGATCTTCCATCGTGGTGATCCCAAGACGCGCCAAAGCCTCGGCCTTCTTCGGGCCAACGCCTTTGATATTTGTCACCGGGTCAAGAAGTCTCATTATCTGCTTACCTCTATATTTCTCCTGACGAGGTTCTTACTGAGAACTCCCGTCACAACCACCGTTACGCGGACCGGGCTGATACGCATGATCTTCTCCATGTACTCGTAGATGTAGTCGATGAGCCCGTTCGTCGCTTCGTTGATACTCATACCAAACTTGACGACAATGTAGACCGTGATCTGCGTACCAAGATCCGTCTCCTCGATCTTGACGGTATTGGCGCCGCCTGTCTGCAGGTTCCCGGATTTGCTCCGTCCCGAAGGAAGTCCCGGGATCCTCTTCGTATTGTTGTACAGCAGGACCTTCCCGTCGAACTCCTCTACGCCTCTGGAGATGATCTTCCTGACTATATTCTCATCGTAATGTATCGTTCCATGTGTCGTATCGATCGTGAACATATCAACTGCAAAATCCCTTCTAATCAATAACGCTCACCGGGATCCGATGAGCGCTGTGTGACAATTCTTAGATGGCACGGGTAATCTTGCCTGATCTGATGCATCTAGTGCATACTTTAGCCTTCCTGACTGTTCCGTTATCATCTATTCTTACGGTCTGGATGTTCGCATTCCACTTTCTTCTTGAATGTCTGTTGGAATGGGAAACGTTGTTTCCGGAAACCTGTCCCTTACCGCATACCTCGCACTTGTTAGCCATCTGCCGCACCTCCTTATACTGTAGTATTTATAAGCTTACGCATTATTTCGGATCTATATGCCTGACCCCTGGCTGTCCACATCAGCCATCTAATCAGGCTCGAACATATAGCATTATAGCATAGCAAAAATACGAATACAAGGACTATTTTGGCTGATGATCAGTCATTTTCGCCGAAAAATTCGGATCTCAAGATGGACATGAGATGAAGGTCATAATATTTGCCGTCTTTGCGGGTGGCATGGCGTGCGACGCCCTCTCCCGAAAAGCCCATTCCGGCATAGAGAGACGCCGCTCTTTTGTTTCCCGTAAAGTAGTCGAGGGTCACTCTCTCCATGTGGAGGAATGTGAAGCAGTACTCCAGGAATTCCTTCAGGATCTCCCGGCCTGCGCCCTTGCCCCAGTACTCCTTGTCCAGGTAGTATTTCGTCACGTCCAAAGAGTCGCTGCTTCTCTCGATGCGGCTGATGTACATCCTGCCCACCGGCTCATTCTTCTCCCTGTCCACGATGGTGTAGTCCATCTTGGTCGGGTCGATGCTGTTGTTAAAGCACTCCTTCACCACGTCCTCGTAGGTCCTTCCGGAGTCAAAGCTCAGGTATCTGGTGATCTCGGGATCGGACTCCCATCTTGCAAAGTATTCATAATCTCCGAATTCACTCTCTCGGATGACGAAATTCTGTGTTTCCATTATCTGCATGTTCCGTTACGCTCCTATATTATATAAGTAAACTTTCACCGAATCTTGACATTTCAAAATCTATATATGTTATTATATCATCGTATGTTTGATTTTAACAGACAAAAGGAGAAAAGCCATAAAATGAAGAAGACACTTGTTCTGGCTGTCACATTCGTTGTTTCAGCCGTCCTCTGCCTGTCGGGATGCTCCCTCGGATCCGGCGACAGACAGGGCGAACTTGAATCCATATATGAAGACACACTGGCCCAGCTGGATGATACATTCTCAGACTCAGGAAGCAAATTCACCATGGTGGAGGAGTACATCAAATCATGGGCCAAGACAAACGACATCAAAGTCACGGATATGACGGATACCTACATGATACTCCGAAATGCTGCAACGGAAGGCGCCGGGGATGTCAAATCGGTGACCCTCCAGTGCTCCGTCGACACGTCGGACATGATCACATCGAACCACCTGCTGGCCACCGGCCTCACTGCCCTTCTCGGGCCTGAGACCCACGGTGCCACGAAACTCCTCATCACTGATGCAGGAAACAACGATTTCGCAGGCGTCCGGGCCGTCACAGCAGACAAGCTCAAGACCGGCAGCCTCATCAACCTCAGAGACAGCAAGAAGACAGACCTCAAAACGACAGGCGCCTACGCGGCTGACACTACGATCTTCAAAGGGATCTCCCATGTCAAGCCGACCCACAGCAACGCCTACGAGATCTCTGTCAACGTCGGAGGATACAAGGACATCTTCGACTACAGCAGCAAGTACCCGAATCCAATCGAGATCATCGGAGACTTCCTGGCTACCGGCAAAAGCAGCGGCTACCTCTTCCAGCTTGCATCCTTTGCATCAAAAGAGTCGGCCGGAGGCACGCCGGAGTCGGCTTCAGCGGTTCTCGTGATCGACGACAACAGCGTGGAAAAGATGGCGAAGAAGTTCGACAAGTCCTACGAGAGCATCAAAAAACGCTGCGACAAGCTGGGCATCGATTTCGTATATACGTTCACCGAGACCTCCATGCCGAAGGAAGTCATCGATGACACTTCCGCGGGCAGACTCATCAGCCTCCTGTATACGCTGGATCCCGGCATCTACTATCAGGACGAGGAGAGCGGCGATATCATTTCCGCTCAGGAATTCTCCAAGATCCAGACAAACGAGCGGAATTTCATCCTCAAAGTCAAAGGCCGCAGTCTGAATGAAGGCAGCCTCGCGGACATGCAGCAGGCCCTGGAGACCACCACCGGCCTGAGCGATGTGAAGTTCACTGTCAACAGAGAATACACCACTTGGACCTCAAAAGAGGCCACGTCAGATTATTTCATCGAGGCCATCAAGCTTCCGGAAAGTTCCGTTCTCTCGACGCTTCGGACCTCGGATCTGAACTTCCTGGCAGAGAAACGTCCGTCCC
>CAMOWO010000081.1 GCA_946628525.1 uncultured Bacillota bacterium
GCCTTTCGTTTCACCGGCGTCTTTGAATGGCTCGAGAAGTTCCATATAGTTCTTCTTGACGAAGCCGCCCTGTATCTGGATATTGATACAGTTGCTCACAAGCGTGAGCTCGTACTTGGTGAAGACTCTTTTGTATGGGAAGACGTTCTGGACGAAAGACCAGCTCTCACTGATGAGCCGGTAGGCATCTCCTGCCCCTTCGATGCCGCCCACACCCGTGATGTGGCACACTTTGGAACAGCCTGCGGCTTCCAGCGCATCAAAGAGCCTGAAGCACCTGCTCTTGTCCATGTCCTTTCTGTCTTCTTCATAGGTAAGGATCATCCCGTAGGTCTCGTCCCCCTCGGTGATACGCATCACGTTGAGGTCCTGCTCCATCTCGAAATCGAGAAGAGCCTGAGACTCCGCTTCCTGATCCTGCCCCTTGCAGAAGAACACACTTATGATGTCCTCTCCGCTGATCCTGGCCTCGTCCTTCAAAGTGTACGCAAGGGATTTGTTCCCCCTCATGAGCGCTTTGATAAACTCTGCCTTCGAATCTCTCTCCGGAGTATACTTCCACATCCCCATGGCGAGTTCGATGATCTCTGCCAGTTTCGTGATCTCTCCTGCCGTATAGGAGTCTTCATTGTCCACGATGAACATGAAGTACTTTTCGTTATCGATGCTCACCGGTCCCCAGTAGGTCAGCACACCATTGACATCGATCATGGTGTACGCCCCGGCCTGATGAGCCACGTTTCTTTCTTTGCCCAACTTGATGGCATCCGCAATGGTCGCGCGATGCTGCGTCTCCACGGTAAGGATCGGGTTGAATTCCTCGCTGAGGAGAATCAGCTGGAATTCATTATTGATGGCCGCCTCCCGCAGAGCCGACTGGAAATTGCTGTGTTTCTCGAAATTGAGAAGATGGAACACGGTATTGCTTATGAGACTGTTGCTGAAATTGTTCCCATACAGCACCTTGTCCATCACCTGGGTGATAGCCTGGGAATACCGCTTCTCCTCCGGCATCAGGATCAGCGGGAGCATCTCCTTCTCTGCCTGATCGATCACACTGCGGGAAAGAGACTCCTCCTTCGAAACCCCGCAGACCGCGATGGCCGAACACCCCTTTGCAGCAGCACCTCTTATCAGGGCGCATCTGCTCTCATCATCAGGGCATCCTGCGAAGGACGTCAAAAGGATCTCGCCTTTCGCGCCTTCCCGGAGGGGCTTCCCCTCTTCTGCCTTTTCATCCGTTACTGTTATCGCTTTGACATCGTTGGACAGGTTGATTCTCCCTGCCGGTATCTGTGCACCTCTGAAGGCTTCCAGTTCCAGACAGTCTGCAACTGTTACTTTCATCGTTGTTCCTCCTCTTCGGACGGATCTTCGGCTTTCTCAGTCCCGGTTTCCTCTGCCGCTTCTTCTGTCTGCTCCGCGGCTTCCGTAATCATTTCCTGTTCTGTCTCGTCGTTTTCAGTTTCTTCTATATCCTGAGGCTTCTCCTCTTCTCTGCTTTCGAGAGGCTTCGCCGTCTGGTTGATGTCATCGTACGTCATGATGACCGGCTTGAATTTGCCGTCACCGAGGCTCTGCGCGCCTTCTGCTTCCAGTGCCCTCTGGGCCTCCTCCAGCTTCCTGCGCTCTTCCTCTTCGGCTGCCTTTCTTCTCAGTTCCTGAGACTCTCTGGCTTCCGCCGCATCCTTCTGTGCCCGTTCTTCCTTGGCCACACGAAGTTCCTCGGCCAGCTGCTCCGGCGTCTTCTTGCCATCGTACAGAGCCTCGAACTGATCTTTATCCAAAGTTTCCACGAGGAGCAAAGCTTCCGCGACGTTCACCAGCTGCTCGTGCTGTTCCGTCAGGATCCTCGTCGCTTCGTCGTATGCTTCGTGAACGATTCTTCTGATCTCCGCGTCGATCTCTGTAGCCGTCTCTTCGGAGAAGTTCTTGGTGCTCGTCAGGGAGTTGCCCAGGAATACTTCCTCGGAGTCACTGTAGTTGACCGGTCCCAGTTTCTCACTGAATCCGTACTTCGTGACCATATCACGGGCCACATCCGTTGCTCTCTCGATATCGTTGCTGGCACCCGTACTGATGTCATCCAACGTAAGCTGCTCTGCCACACGGCCGCCCAAAAGGTGGACGATCATGCCGAACATCTCTTTCTTGGTGCCGTAGTATTTATCTTCTTCCGGAAGAGTCATGGTGAATCCACCGGCTCTTCCTCTCGGGATGATCGTGATCTGGTGAACAGGGTCCGAGTTTGGAAGGGCTCTTGCCACTACAGCGTGACCTGCCTCATGGTAAGCCGTGAGCTTGTTTTCCTCAGGGCTGATCACTCTGCTCTTCTTCTCCGGTCCTGCGATGACCTTCGTGATGGCTTCCTCGATTTCCTCCATGCGGATCTTCACGCCGTCTCTTCTGGCTGCGAGAAGGGCCGCTTCATTGAGCATGTTCTCGATATCTGCAGGTGAGAATCCCGGCGTTCTTCTTGCCAGGACCTTAGGGTCCACCTCATCAGAGAGCGGCTTGTTCCTGGAGTGGATCCTGAAGATCTCTTCTCTTCCCACGATGTCAGGATTGCCGATGACGATCTGTCTGTCGAATCTGCCCGGTCTGAGCAATGCAGGGTCCAGAACGTCAGGTCTGTTGGTGGCTGCCAGGATGATGATGCCGGTGTTCTCTGCGAAACCGTCCATCTCCACCAGCAGCTGGTTCAGTGTCTGCTCTCTCTCGTCATGGCCGCCGCCGAGACCTGCGCCACGCTTACGTCCCACTGCATCGATCTCGTCGATGAATACGATACAAGGAGCGTTCTTCTTGGCCTGCTCGAAAAGGTCACGCACTCTGGAAGCACCTACACCGACGAACATCTCGACGAAGTCGGAACCACTGATGGTGAAGAACGGTACACCCGCTTCACCTGCCGTAGCCCTGGAGATGTAAGTCTTACCTGTTCCCGGAGGTCCCACCAAAAGAATGCCCTTCGGGATCCTGGCTCCCAACTGATTGTATTTGATCGGATTCTTGAGGAAGTCGACGATCTCCTCAAGTTCTTCCTTCTCTTCCTTAAGTCCTGCAACGTCTGCAAAGGTGATCTTCTTGTGACCGCCATCCTTCTGGAGCTTCGCCCGGCTCTTGCCAAAGGACATGGCCTTGCCGCCGCCCCCGCTCTGGTTCATGATGAGCATGAAGAATACGATCATCACCACAACCATGAGCAGCGTCGGGAGAAGCGTCACCCAGATCGATTCCTTCTTCGGTGCGTCACTCTCCAACTGGAGTTTGCCCTCCTTCACCTGTGGAACGATGTATTCATCGTATATGAACTCGTAGTCCACGACGCTGTTCACATACGCGTATACCACATCATCGTTCTTGAGGGTGGCTGTGATCTTCGTATCCGAGATATTGACGGACTTCACCTGATCTTTCTGAAGATACTCCACCATCTTGCTGGTGTTGATCTCGTCCGTCTCCTCTGCAGGTTCATAATTTGTGAAGAACCAGGCCATACCGCCGATGAGCATGAATATGACGATATAGATGCCTATATTTCTGCTGAGTCCTTTCAAATCAAAATCCTCCGTTAATGAGTTTTACCTATAAAATGTAGCATTTTATTCTAACATATGTGGCAGATATATACAATCTTTTGCGCACCGTTTTAGTGCTTTTCACACAAACTTCACAGTCAGTATCCGCTCTGTTTTGTCATTTACCCTCAAAGTTTCCGCGAATCGTCTCTTCCCGGAGGTTTCTTCTGACAGCGCCAGCACCATGCTCCCGCGGGCCGCAAAAGTGACGTTTTCTCTTCTGTCTGCCGGGATCTTCATCTCTCCCAGAAGCTTTTTTATCGTTTTTCTCCCGCCGCGAAGGAACATGAAATCCCCCGGCTGCCGTCCTCTGCAGACGATGACCTCCTGCAGCTGCTCTGCCGGCACACCGCAGGCCGATGCCGCAAGGTCTGCGTCCATGACGGCGGTATCCTCCGGGTATCCCTGTTCTTTGATCTGCCGCAGGATCCTCCGGACCTCCTCCGGGTCGGTGATCACGTCCACTAAAATCGCGTGCTCCCGGGCATCCTTTGCATCTTCCGGAGCCTTCACTCTCACCTCATCAAAAGCAATGACGACTTCGTACCCTCTCGGAAGCTGGATC
>CAMOWO010000082.1 GCA_946628525.1 uncultured Bacillota bacterium
GTGTTTTGCATGTGATGAATATGTAATGATTGTAACACAATTCGTTGGATTGGTGTAGGAATTATGGTATACTCATAAAAGGTATGACCTGACAACAGAAATACGTAAGAAAGGAGGGAAATGGATGTTAACGAAATTGGTGAGAGCCATTTTCACTGTTGTTGGAGCCGTTTTGGGATTTGGGATATTCGCCGTTGCCAAGTCTGTGATCATCAGAAGCGGACATGGGGACTGGGTCGACTTTTCTGATATGCAGCAGGTATGTATATCAGCGTTATTCGTAATTATATTCGGTTTTATTTTTTTCAGACTCACTCCCACGCTTCGCAGACGGAGCAATGTGGTGGCTAAAGGCATAGAAGTTGACCTTCAGAAGATATCTACCAATGAGCTTATCATGGGTACTGCAGGTCTGATAGCAGGTCTCATTATTGCCTCGCTGATCAGCCAGATCTATGCAGGGATCAAGATACCTTACCTCGGTGTAATACTCAATATCATTACATATGTTCTTTTAGGGTATCTGGGTATCATCATAGCCACGCGCAAGAACTTTGACGTCAAAAATCTTCTGAACACCAGAAGAGCAGGCGTGCCGGCAAGGGGCGGCAAGAAGACCGACATCACACCGAAGATCCTTGACACCAGTGTCATCATCGACGGCAGGATCCTCGATATCCTGCACACGGGATTCATCGAGGGAAATGTCGTCATACCGGAATTCGTCATAATAGAACTTCAGCACATCGCCGATTCGTCCGACTCACTGAAGCGGCAGAGGGGCAGAAGGGGTCTTGACATCGTCAATAAGATCCAGTCCGAATTCGGGATCGACATCTACACGATAGAGGATGACAAATCGCTCGATGATATTCCTGATGTGGATATCAAATTGCTGAAACTCGCACAGAATATCGGCGGGAAGGTCGTGACGAATGACTACAACCTGAACAAGGTGGCCATGATCAAGGGTGTGGACGTCTTGAACATAAACGAATTAGCCAACACTTTGAAACCTGTCGTCCTTCCGGGAGAGCACATGATCGTGTCTCTCGTCAAAGAAGGCAAAGACAGGAATCAGGCCGTCGCGTACCTTGACGACGGCACGATGATCGTAGTTGAAGATGGCCGTAAATTTATCGGTAATTCTATCAAGGTTACGGTAACAAGCGTACTTCAGACATCTGCAGGAAGAATGATCTTCGCGAAGCCTGCAGGTGCCGGACACAAGTAGGTTTCCCGGAGGACTGACATGTACAATAACAGACGAGTGGCTGTCATCGTGGCAGCGGCAGGCAGAGGTACAAGGATGGGCAGCAGCGTGCCGAAACAGTTTCTGGAGATCGGAGGCGTACCCGTTCTTGTCAAGACGCTGAAGGTGTTTCAGCGCATGGAAGAGATCGATTATATTTTCGTCGTGACGAACGAGGAGTACATCGATCACTGCAGGGCCATCACTCAGAGGGCCGGCATAGACAAGATCTCCGCCATCGTTGCAGGTGGGGAGCACAGACAGGATTCTGTATATAACGCTCTGATGGAGATCAACCGGATGCATCCCGGGGTCGCATACGTGCTGATCCACGACGGGGCGAGACCTTATGTCAGCGAGGCCGTCATCCGAAACGTCTTGGAGACCACGAGAAAGAAGGGCGCGGCAGTAGCAGCTGTCGCCATGAAGAACAGCATCCGTCACAGCAGTGAAGGAAGCGTGTCGCGAAAGGACTACGTTTCCGTCCAGACGCCGCAGGGGTTCAGGAAAGCTGAACTGATCAGGTCATACGAAGCGGCTCTGGAGGAGAACTACTACGGGACGGATGATGCAGAGCTCGTCGAGAGGGCAGGATACCCCATCGAGATCGTAGAAGGGGAGTATCAGAACATCAAGATTACAACGAAGGAAGATCTGCCAATGGAAAACAGAGTCGGAACGGGATTTGATGTACATAAGCTTGTGAAAGGAAGAAAACTCGTGCTGGGCGGCGTAGAGATCGAATACGGCAAAGGCCTTCTGGGCCATTCGGACGCCGATGTTCTCATCCACGCCGTGATGGATGCGCTGCTGGGGGCAGCGGGACTGGGAGATATCGGAAGGCACTTCCCGGATTCCGACCCGGCCTACGAAGGGATCAGTTCACTGGAACTTCTGGGCAAGGTCAAAGTCATGTTGGACGAGAGTTTCTTCAAGGTGGCGAACATCGATGCGACGGTGATCGCCCAGAGCCCAAGGATCGCACCGTACATCGAGCTGATGAAAGAGAACATCGCAGGGGTCCTGGATGTCCAGCCTTCCAGGGTCAACATCAAAGGGACCACGACAGAACAGCTGGGGTTCACGGGAAGAGGAGAAGGCATCGCAGCCCAGGCTGCATGCTCCATATACAGGTAAGGAGAGACAATAAATGAGATTATCAAAACTGCATTTCAAAACTCTGAGGGAGGTACCGAAGGAAGCGGAGATCCCGAGTCACATACTTCTTCTCAGAGCAGGAATGATCAAAAAAACAGCCGCCGGCATCTACACATACATGCCGATGGGCTGGCGTACCGTTAAGAAGATCGAGAACATCGTCAGAGAAGAGATGGATGCCAAAGGCGCCCAGGAGATCCGCACATCCGTGCTGCAGCCGGGCGAGCTTTGGGAGGAATCCGGAAGGTGGAGCGCATACGGACCGGAGATGTGGCGTTTGAACGACAGAAACGAAAGAGGATTCTGTCTGGGGCCTACAGCGGAAGAGGTGTTCACGGACATCATCAGAAGCGATGTCACGTCCTATAAGCAGCTGCCGCTGAACATCTATCAGATCTCCAACAAGTTCAGAGACGAAGCGAGACCGCGTTTCGGCATGATGAGATCCAGAGACTTCATCATGAAGGACAACTACTCCTTTGACAGGGATGAAGAAGGACTGGACCAGAGCTACGAAGAGATGTACGATGCGTACACCAACGTGTTCACAAGATGCGGCCTGACATTCAGACCGGTAGAAGCCGATCCCGGTGCTATTGGCGGCAACAATTCCCACGAATTCACGGCTCTTTGCGAGTACGGTGAGAGCGAGATCGCTTACTGCGACAGCTGCGATATGGCGGCAACGGTGGAGAAGGCGGAATGTCTGGATGCGCCGGCAGAAGATGATGTAGAGATGCTCCCTCTGGAGAAGAAGCATACACCGGGGACGAAGACCATCGAATCCGTGGCAGAATACCTCGGCCTTCCTACGGAGAGGACCATCAAGGCGCTGCTCTTTGTCACGTACGATGATGAAGGGAAGGAAGCCGGTTATGTGGCAGCCTTCGTAAGAGGCGACAGAGAACTGAACATGACGAAGCTGGCGAACGTGCTGGACATCAACCAGTACGCCATAGAGTTTGCCGATGAAGAGCAGATGGCAGCGAAGACAGGATGCGTGGGCGGGTTTACGGGCCCTATGGGACTGCACGACTGCAAGATCGTCGTGGACTCCGAACTTCCGGGGCTGAAGAACCTTTGCGCGGGCGCATGCGAAGAGGATCACCACTACATCAACATGAACTACGGCAGAGACTATGAGGGCGACATCATAGCCGACATCAAGAACCTTCAGGAAGGGGACAGATGTCCTCGCTGCGGCGGTCTGATCAAGCACGCCAGAGGCGTAGAAGTCGGTCAGATCTTCAAACTGGGAACGAAGTACTCAGAGCCGATGGGCTGCGTATATAAGGACGAGAACCAGAAGGATCATCCGATCGTCATGGGTTGCTACGGTATCGGGATCTCCAGGACATTCCAGGCGATCATCGACATGCCGGAGAACCACGACGACAACGGCATCATCTGGCCGATGTCCGTGGCACCGTACCATGTGATCATCACTCTGGTCAAGACGGGCGATGAAGTACAGGAAAAGGTGGCGGCTCAGATCCACGATGAGCTGGAGAAGGCCGGCGTGGAAGTTTTGCTGGATGATCGCAAAGAGCGCCCGGGCGTCAAGTTCAAGGACGCGGATCTTCTCGGTATCCCGGTAGCCATCACCGTCGGACGCGGCGCTGCAGATGGCAAGGTGGAATACAAGCTCAGATCAGAGGATAACAAAGAAGAACAGGGCATCAGCGAGGCGATCGAGAGAGCCATAGCGAAAGTAAACGCCGAAAAAGACGGC
>CAMOWO010000083.1 GCA_946628525.1 uncultured Bacillota bacterium
TTCTTCTGCCTGCTCTTCGTCAGCCTCTTTCGCTTCCTGAGCTTCCTGAACTGCTTCTGCTGCTGCCGGCTCTTCCGCCTTGCTTGCTTCTGTCGCTTCCTCAGCGTCTTTTGCGTCTTCCTTATTATTGTCTGCTTCTTCCGCTTCCTGAGCTTTCTTGGCCTCTTCGGCCTTCTTGGCCTCTTCAGCCTTCTTGGCTTCTTCTGCTTCTTTTGCTTCCTCAGCCTTTCTGGCCTCTTCGGCTTTCTTGGCTTCTTCAGCCTTTCTGGCCTCTTCGGCCTTCTTGGCTTCTTCTGCTTTTTTCGCTTCTTCTGCTTTCTTTTCTGCTTCTTCTTTTTCCTGCAGCTCGATCTGTGTCTGATCGCTATCTTCTGCTGCGTAGGCGAAACCCATAGGGGTCCCGAAACTGTAGGTGCCGATCACTGCGGCTGCCAGCATGATTGCCAGGCTCTTTTTCATTCTCTTCTTCATCATCTTTTTCTCCCCCTTTGCTAATAGGAAAAACCTTTCGTACTTCTTTCTTTTGATAGGTAGATTATATCCCGAAAAAAACGATAAAAAAACGCTGAAACCCACTATTTTAGCGGTTTTCGGCGGTTTTCGTTTACAGTGTCAGACCCCGTTTCTTACATTGTAATGACCCCTGATCACAATGTCATGATTCCCCCTGTTTCGGGCCCTTCACAACAAAAAACGCCGACCTTTTGTCAGCGTCATTATCGTATAGGACGAATCACTTTGCATGTGGGTTTGTCTAAATTTTGATGAAGAAATGATGAACTTTACATCACAGAATCTACCTCGTCTTGTTCCAGAAATGCCTGGTGAAGAGAACGAGTATCGTATAGATCTCCAGCCTTCCGATGTACATGAGAAGGCAAAGATACAGTTTCAGAAGCGGCGAGTATGCCGCGAAGTTACCGGCGGAAGCTGTCACGCCGAAGGCGGCTCCTGTATTCGACAGCATGGCGAGGGCCGTTCCGAGGGTCGTCTCAAGGTCGAGTCCCTGAAGGCTGATGACCACGCCGGAGAACAGGAAGATCGCCAGGTACGTCATAATGAATCCGCAGATACCGGAAACGACCTGAGAAGGCAGGACCGTGTCGTTCATCTTTACGGGAACGACGCTGCGCGGGTGGACTCTTTTGTAGGAGCCTCTTGCGATCAGCTTGAACATCACGACGAACCGGACTACTTTGATGGAGCCGGAAGTGGAGGCGCTGCAGCCGCCGATCAGCATCAGGGCGAAGAGGATCATCTGGCAGGTGACCGGCCAGACCACATAAGGTGACCGGACGTATCCTGTTGTAGTGGCCATGCTGATGACCTGGAAGAAGGAGTCCCTCATGGCTTTAGTGAGATCCGCATCGTTGAACACGCAAAGCCCGATGGTGCAGACGAAAATGCCGATGGCCATCAGGAGCAGGAAGACGCGAAGCTCCGTATCTTTGAACGCCCGTTTGACTTCTCCGGTGACCAGATAGTGGTAGAGCATGAAGTTCACGGATGCCAGTATGCAGAAAACCGAGATGACGATCTCGATGTAGATGCTGTTGTAGAAGGCCACGCCCTGTGAGTGCACCAAAAGACCTCCGGTGCTGATGCTGCCCAGAGAATTGACGAGGGCCTCAAAGGCCGTCATCTTCGGAGAAACGGCCAGAAGGACGAACTCCGCCGCAGTGAGGACGATGTACGTGATGTAAAGGATCTTGGTGGAATCCGAGAGACGTACCGCCATCTTTTCGAAAACGGGTCCCGGTGCCTCGGCTCTCGCGATGAACTGCCCGTTGATGCCCAGGGCCGGCAGGATCGACAGAACGAAGATGAGGATTCCCATGGCACCCAGCCAATGAGACAGCGCCTTCCAAAGCAGGAGGCTGTCCGGGAGGACGCCTGTGGCGACCGCCGTACATCCCGTGGTGGTAAACCCGGAGGTGGACTCGAAGAAGGCGTCGATGAAACTCGTGGTGAATGTAGAGAAAAAGTAAGGGAAGGCGCCGATGAAGGATGCCATCATCCAGCAGAGGGCCACCACCAGGTAGCCGTCCCTCGTCTTGAATTTCGCGTTGGTGGACTTGAAGCAGAAGGACAGGATCGCTCCGACGATGATGGCCGGAGGAGAAGATTTACGGAAGGCATCAAAACAGACGGCATCGCCCATTATGGCCGCGTGCAGCCACGGCACGAGCATTGCCAGCCCTGTGATCAGTATGATGGCCCCGAGGATCTTCAAGGTAGCCTTGTAGTTGATGATGTTCTGCTTCATTATTTATATCCTTAGTTGTTCGGGTTCCAGAATCTCGGCGTGATGAGGATGAACAACGTATACAGCTCCAGCCTGCCGGCCAGCATCTCCGCCGAAAGGGTCAGCTTGCTGAGCCAGTTGTGATCCTCGAATGTCCCGAGAGGTCCGATCTGTCCGAAGGACGGCCCGATGTTCCCCATGCAGGTGATGACAGACGTGAAGCTGTCGGTCAGGCTGATGTTTTCGAGGGACACGATGAAGGAGCCCGCGAACATCAGCACGATGTAGAGGAAGATGTGATATGTCACGCCGGAAACCGTGTCGTTCGGGATCGGCTGTCCGTTTATGGTGATCGGTTCCACCGAATTCGGATGGAGCCTGTTGTGTATGCCGAATGCGATATATTTGAAGACGACGACGATACGGATCGCCTTGACGCCGCCGCTTGTGGAGGATGAGCATCCGCCGACGAACATCAGGCAGAGCAGCATCATCTGACAGAAATACGGCCAGAGCGTGTAATCTGCGGTGGTGAATCCCGTCGTGGAGATGATCGAGATCGTCTGGAAGGCCCCGTTCAGCGCCGCGTCACCCAGAGAGTCTGTATCAGAAGCCAGAAGACCCATAGACACGATGCAGGTGACGACGAGGATGGTGAGGGCATAGAAACGGAACTCCAGATCCGACAGCAGCCTGGATATGCCGTGCCTCAAACTGAGAAAGTACAGGTTGAAGTTGATGCCGCAGATGAGCATGAATACCATGAGGATGATGTAGATGGCGGGGCTTTGAAAATGCGCCACGCCGTCATTATAGGAAGAGAATCCTCCCGTGCCCACACAGCTGAAGGTGTGGACGGCCGCATCCATGTAGTTCATACCGGCCAGCTTGAGCAGGATGAATTCTACGATAGTGAACGTGAAGTACGTAATGTAGAGGGTCTTCACCACGTCGGACATCTTCGTGGTGATCTTGCCCAAAGATATGCTCGGTGTATCCGGAGACATGACGTTCTGCCCGCTGATGCCCAGTGACGGCATCAGGCCGATGGCAAACACCAGGATGCCGATGCCTCCGATCCACTGGGTGAAGGACCGCCAGAAAAGGATGCCGCGAGGCAGAGACTCCACATCGCTTATCACCGATGCGCCGGTGGTGGAGAATCCCGAGACGGATTCAAAGAGCGCATCAAAAGGATCGGTGAGCACACCTGTTGTCATGTATGGGATCGCCCCCATGACGGAAGCCGTGATCCAGCAGAGAGCCACCAGCAGGAAGCCGTCCCTGAGTTTCAGATCACCCTTCGCGTTCTGGAACATGTGCTTCAGCAGATAGCCGAAGAGAATGATGGCGATGGCCGTAACCACCAGACGGAAGCTGATCATGGAGTCATCGCGGCAAATCAAAGACACGAAAAATGATGGCAGCATGGAAAATCCAATCACCATCATTACCGATCCTGTAGCTTTTATTACAACTCCATAGTGCAGATTCATATCCGTATTCCCCCCGGGGAAATGTAGCGCCTCGTCATTTTCTGAAGAATTTGAGGCGCATCTTTGATACCTGTGAAATAAGTCCTTCGATGACACTTATCTCACTGAGCAGGTATATCATCGTCACGCGGTCACCCGGCTTGATCACATCGTTACCGCCGGGGATGATGACTTTGCCTTTTCTGTGTATTGCAGCGAAGAGCATACCGCCCGGAAGGTCCAGTGACCTCAGCGGCTTATCGATGACCTTCGTGCCCGGTGTGGCGATGAATTCCATGATCTCCGCCTGTCCCTGGATGATCTGGGACGACAGGACTTTGCTGTAGCCCTGGACGAAACGGAGCACTTCGCTGGTAGTGATGTCCAGTTTTTCAAAATGCGATGAGCATTTTAAAGAAA
>CAMOWO010000084.1 GCA_946628525.1 uncultured Bacillota bacterium
TCGGCTTGACGAGAAGGTATCTTACGCCATTCTCCGGGCTCTCAAAAACTAATTTCCTGTTCTTATCGTAATATCCGGGACAGTCGAAACCGGCATTCGCCAGCATATCGTAGACCTTGTCCCCGAGTCTTCCCTTCGGTAAAGCTATCGTTAACATGATCCTGCCTCCTTCACTGCCTTGCCGCCAACGAGGACGTACTTCTCTCTGTACCTGATACCGGTCTCCGTGGTGATGCCTCTCACAGTCAGCCCCTCTGCCTGGATGCTCTCGATGGCCTGGCAGACCGTCACAGGATCGTCGCCCTCATCGTAGAGGAGCACCGCGTCCACGTCGTATGCGGAAGTTTTCTGCTCACCCTTTGTGAGTTCGTCAAGATACACCGCAAAGCCGATGGCGCCGCCTTTCTTATTCAGGACGTTCATGGCTTTATCGTACTGTCCTCCCGCCAGGACGCATCCCGGAAGGCTTCTCACGTACCCTCTGAAGGTGATGGAGTTGTAGTAATCGATGTCACTGATCATGCTAAGATCCAGCTGCAGGTTGTCTCCGAGGCCCAGCTTCTCAAGGTCTGCGCAGTAGCCGCGGAGTTTCTCCACATCCTCCAGCATCTCATCGTTCAAGGCGTACTCTTCTGCCCTCTTCAGTGTCTCCTCGGCAGGTCCGTAGAGGAACGGCAGTCTGCAAAGGGCTTCCGTCTGCTTCTCATCCAGTTCGGCCTTGACGGCCAGCTCGCGAAGACTCGTGATGTTCTTCTGCCGGATGGCCGTAAGGGTCTTCAGATACGTCTTCTCCCACATGCCAAGGGATGAGATCAGATGTACGGCATAATCCATATTGTTCATCTCAAGGAGATTGTCGCTGCTGATCTGGTCCAGGGTCTTCACCGCAAGGACGAGCACCTCCAGGATGCCCTGCCTCGTCACATTGCCCAGGTACTCCAGACCCATCTGGCTGATCTCCTTGAAACTGTGGCTTTCTCTGTTTTCTCTGTACACATTCTCAATGTAATACAGTTTCTCCGACTGACCGTCGGATACGTTGGTGTTGTTCATGACGCTGAGTGTCACGTCCGGTTTGAGGGCCAGGAGCCTGCCGTCCAGATCCGTGAAGGTCAGTACTCTGTCCCCAGTGATAAAATCGCTGTTCTCGGCATAAAGGGAGTACTCCTCGAATTTACCCATCTTGTACTTCTTGTAGCCGTATTTTTCGTATAATCCCCTCAGTTCCAGGGATGCCTGTTCGTCAGGCTTGAGATTGTACTTCATCAGTTCGTCCTTCATCGATGATAATGCCTCCTGTTCTGAATCGTAACAGCACGTTTCCACTTTCTTAACGCTTTATCGCGTTAAAGCGTTACTGTGCTACAGTAAGCATTATACATTTTTATCTTCGTCATGTAAAGTCTTTATTTCCGGCCTTTCGCGATCATCGTGGCCAGGTATCCGGCGCCGAATCCGTTGTCGATGTTCACCACGCCGATGCCGTTGGCGCAGCTGTTGAGCATGCTCAGCAGTGCGGAGATCCCGCCGAAGTTGGCCCCGTATCCGACGCTGGTGGGAACGGCCACCACAGGAACCTCCACAAGGCCCCCCACCACGCTGGCAAGAGCGCCTTCCATGCCGGCCACGGCCACGACAGCATCTGCCTGCCGGATCACGTCCAGTCTTGCGATGAGCCGGTGGATACCGGCGACACCGACGTCGTACACCCTTTCGACCCTGCTTCCGAGGATCTCCGATGTGACGGCTGCTTCTTCGGCCACCGGGATGTCCGATGTGCCGGCGGTGACTACGGCCACCGTGCCCTTATCGTGCCGCTCATCCTGCATCAGCGCGATGATCCGCGCATCCTCGTGATATACCGCTTCCGGGATCTGACGTGACACCTTTGCAAAAGTGTCTGCGGAGCATCGTGTCGCCATGATGTTTCCTCCGTCCGCCGCCAGTTTCTTCATGATGGATGCGATCTGCTCCGGCGTCTTCGTCTCCCCGAAGATCACCTCGGGAAATCCCGTGCGCACGGCTCTGTGATGATCGACCTTCGCGTACCCCAGATCCTCAAAAGGCAATGTCTTGAGTTTCTCAGAGGCTTCGTCGATGCCGATCTCGTTATTCTTCACAGCTTCCAGCAGCTGTTTCAGTTCGTTTTCGTTCATACTTATCCTTCGATTATTCTTTTTTCGCTGACGAGGGTCTGCGGCTTGATGTCGTGCATCTCCGCCGGGATGCTGTCCACGATCTGAAGGTCGTAGCAGGCTGCCACCGTCATGACTTCCCTGTGCTTATCGAGGTACTTGTCGTAATATCCTCCGCCGTAGCCGATCCTGTCTCTGTCGTGAGAAAAAACCGCGCCCGGCATGATGATCAGTGTGTTTTCGTCAGGCTCCAGGATCTCATCGGTATCGGGCTCTGTGATGCCGTATGCTCCGATGGTCAGCGGCGTGTCTCTATCGTAGGCGAAAAAGTCCATCTCGTCTTCGATGACCTTCGGCAGCCACGCTCTCTTGCCGTCATCCAAAACCTGATCCAGCATCAGGGCCACATCCACTTCATTGTTGATCGGCATATAAAGGCAGACGTCCTTCGCTTTCTCGTAGACACGGCTTCTGTAGATGTTATCGCATATGAGCAGTGACCTGTCATGTACTTCGCTGTCAGAAAGCGCCCGTCTCTGCTTCAGGATCATTTTTCGCAGTTCTTTCTTGTCCATATGAGCCTCCTGTATCGATAAAAATCCAGTTATAATAATACTACCAAATTATCCGTTATATGTCATTTGCATTATTCATTATTTGTGTTATAATTTCATTCGTAAACAAAATGATCATTTTAAAGAAAGGTGGAATCCCAAGTGAAGAGAATCAAGACTTTAGTATCACGTGACCTGGAGAAATCCGCTAAGAACGGTGGCTGCGGTGAGTGCCAGACTTCATGTCAGTCAGCAAGCAAGACTTCATGCAGCGTTGCAAACCAGCAGTGCGAGAAGGCTAAATAAGCTTAGACTTAATCGTGAATAAACCGTTAAGAATGCTGCACTGCGCAATGCGGGTGCAGTTTTTCAATATTGCAGAGGAGAAAGAATGGTCCATCAATACAAAATGAACGGATATAACATCGTGCTGGATTCCAACAGCGGATGTATCCATACAGTCGACGATGTCGCATACGACATCATTTCCATGTACGAAAACAGCGCGCCGGAGAAGATCATATCGGAGATCACGGCCCGCCACGGCGTGACGGCAGAAGACGTGCAGGAAACTTTGGATGATATAAAAGAACTGATCGAATCGAGACAGCTGTTCACCGAAGACGTGTTCGCCGGCGCTGCCCCGATCTTCAAAAAGCGTCAGTCTGTGGTGAAGGCGATTTGCCTCCACGTGGCTCACGCTTGCAATATGACGTGCGAATACTGCTTCGCAGGCGAAGGAGAATACCACGGAGAGCGCGCCATCATGTCCTACGAGACAGGCAAAGCCGCGCTGGACTGGCTCATCGCCAACTCCGGTGACCGCCACAATCTGGAAGTGGACTTCTTTGGCGGCGAGCCCCTTCTCAACTGGGACGTATGCAAAAGATTGGTCGCCTACGGGCGCTCCCGCGAGGCCGAGACGGGCAAACGATTCCGGTTCACCCTCACCACCAACGGCATCCTTCTCAATGACGAAGTCATCGAGTTCTGCGGACGCGAGATGAGCAATGTTGTCATCTCTCTGGACGGCCGCAAGGAAGTTAACGATAAAATGCGAAAGTCAAATGCCGTTCCCAGTACCTACGATGCCATCCTCCCGATGTTCCGCAAGCTCGCGGAAGCCAGGGGCCAGAAGGATTACTACATGCGCGGCACCTACACCCACTACAATACCGACTTCGCAAGCGACATCATCCACATGGCAGATCTGGGCTTCAAGGAGCTGAGCATCGAGCCGGTGGTCGCCCCTCCTGACGCACCATACGCTCTCAGAGAGGAAGACGTGGACACTTTGCTGGAGCAGTACGAGGTGCTGGCAAATGAAATGCTGGAGAGAAAGCGCAGAGGCGATGGCTCCGACTTCACCTTCTATCACTATATGATCGACCTGGAAGGCGGTCCGTGCATCGTCAAAAGGATCTCCGGATGCGGCGTGGGCACCG
>CAMOWO010000085.1 GCA_946628525.1 uncultured Bacillota bacterium
TCATCCAGCCACACGATGTTCTCCATGATCAGAACGGCTGAACTCTTTGACGAGTCCGGACTTCTGCCGACGGGTGTTTTTAACCTGATCACAGGTAAGGGGAGCATCGGAACGTACCTCACCGCTCATAACGATGTGGATAAGGTGGCCTTCACCGGAAGTACGGCAGTGGGACGCAAGCTGATCCACGACTCCGCTGACTCCAACCTGAAGCACGTGAGTCTCGAACTGGGCGGCAAGTCAGCCAACATCATTTTTGACGACTATCCTGACCTTGACTGGGCCATCGAGAGATCCTTCGTCGCCATGTTCTCAGGCAAAGCGGAGAAGTGCTCCGAGCCGACACGTCTTCTCGTTCAGAGAACGATCTACGACAAAGTGCTGGACGGCATGGTGGAATATGCGAAGAACAACTGGAAGGTGGGCGATCCGTTCGATCCTGAGACGACACAGGGCGCACAGGTCAACAAGGAACAGTTCGACCGCATCATGGAATACATCGAGATCGGCAAAGAAGAAGGCGCAAGACTCGTTCTGGGCGGCGACAGAAATACAGAAGGCGACAACGCGAAGGGCTACTTCATCAACCCGACCATCTTCGCGGACTGCACCAACGATATGAGGATCTGTCAGGAAGAAATCTTCGGACCGGTTCTCGCTGTAATCCCGTTCGACACAGAAGAGGAAGCCGTTGCCATCGCCAATGATTCCACTTACGGCCTGGCTGCAGGATTCTGGACAGGGGACGTTTCAAGGACCCAGAGAGTTGCCAACAAGCTCCAGGCAGGTCAGATCTTCATCAATAAGTACGGATGCTACGAGCACACCAGCCCGTTCGGCGGATACAAGCAGAGCGGATGGGGCATGGAATGCGGAGATCTGTCCCTGGATCTCTATACGAAGAGAAAATCGATCTGGTACGCATATTAATTAGAAAAAGGAGAACAAGATCATGAAAATGAAAGCTGCCGTAATGGAAGAGGCTAACAAGCCATTAGTCATAAAAGAAATGGAACTGGATCCGCCAAAGTCCAACGAAGTCCTGGTGAAGATCCTGGCAACGGCTGTATGCCACAGCGACCTGAACGGTCTGGAAGATACGACGGCTCCTGTGCCGATGATCCTGGGACACGAAGGATGCGGCATCGTCGTGGAAGTCGGTGACAACGTCAAGACATGCAAAGTGGGCGATAAGGTCGTCCTGAGCTGGGACCCTGCCTGCGGCACATGCCCATACTGCAGAGTGGGCAAGACACACCTTTGCGAATCCGCATTCGGACCGATGTTCGGAGGCACGCTCCTCGACAATACGTCCAGACTCCACACGAAGACAGGCGGAGAAGCATACCACTATTCACTGCTTTCCACCTTCGCGGAGTACACCGTCGTTCCTGAGATGAGCTGCGTACCGGTAGATCCTGAGATCCCTGCAGCACAGGCCTGCATGATCGGATGCGGCGTGGCGACAGGATACGGCGCAGCAGTCAAGGCTGCAAAGGTAGAACCGGGCTCCTCCGTTGCCGTTTTCGGACTCGGCGGCGTAGGTACCAACGCGATCCAGGGCGCAAAGCTTGCAGGTGCCAGCATCGTCATCGCCTGCGACATCAAGGACAAGAACCTGGAGAAGGCGAAGAAGTATGGCGCGACCCACACCGTGAACACTTTGAAGGAAGATGCTCCGGCGAAGATCGCAGAGATCTGCGAGGGGATCGGCTGTGACTACGCCATCGACTGCACAGGAAACACCATGGTCGGCGCTATGGCGTACGCCAGCATCCGCAAGGGCGGAACAGCCGTCGTCATCGGAGCATATCCGGGAGACGGTACCATCACCCTTCCGGCAGGAGGTTTCCACAGAACTGCAAAGGTGCTGCGCGGCTCCTTCTACGGCGATGTGAACCCATTCGATGATTTCCCGAAGATCGCGAATATGTACATGTCAGGCAAATATGACCTTGACAGCCTCATCATAGAGAAAATAAAATTAGAAGACATAAACAGAGCATTCGATGCGTTCCATGACCCGAACGGGGACAACATGGGCAGATACATCATCGAGTTCGACGAGTAAAGATTGTTTGGCCGAAGGAGATAAAATGGAAACAGAGATCCTATACGGGGAGCAGACGAAACTCACGGCGAGAAACATGACTTTCAGTGACTGGAAGCTCAAGCATTTCCCGGAGTTCATCGACGCGGCTCTCAACATCAAGGCAGCGTGCGCCATTGCGAACTTCAGGGCAGGAGAACTGTCGGAAGAGAAGAAGGACGCCATCGTTGCCGCGTGCAAAGAGCTTCGTCTCGGCAAGTACAGAAACCAGTTCATCGTTGATGTTTTTCACGGTGGAGGCGGTATCGGGATCAATATGAATTTCAACGAGGTCATCGCCAACAAGGCAGGCCATGACGTCCATCCGGTGGATGACGTGAACATGAATCAGTCCACGTCAGACTTTTGCCATACGGCCATGAGGATCGCGCTGATCTATTCTACGAGATCCCTGATGGGCGTACTCGAATCCATGTGTGATACTGCAGAGGAGAAGATCAAAGAGTTCAAGCCGTATACCACCATCGCCAGAACATGCTGGCAGGACGGCATGCAGATCGAGGCGTCGGCTCTCTTCGAAGGATTCAAGCAGGCGCTCGATTACAGGAAGAGCGCCTTCGCAAGGAGCATCCAGGAACTGACGTGGATCAACATGGGGTACACCGTGGTAGGAACGGGAACGGGAGCCAGCGAGGCCTATAAGAAAGAAATCGAGAGGGCATTGCGGGAATATCTCGACCTTCCGCTGGCCATGACCCAGAAGCCGTACGTGCATGCCCAGTATCCTTACGATCTGGTGCAGGTATCGTCTCAGATCAAGATGATCTCGGGGATCCTCGCGAAGTTGGCAAGAGACGTGCGCATCCTTTCTTCGGGTCCGGAGACGGGGCTTCACGAGTGGAACATCCCAGCCGTCCAGAAGGGCTCATCCTTCTTCCCGGGAAAGGTCAATCCCGTGATCCCGGAGATGGTGATCCAGTGCGACCTGCTGATCTCGGGGAACAACTCCATCATGCAGACGGCGCTGTCCATGGGAGAAGTCCATCTGAATGTATGGGAAGAGATGATGGGATTTCTGCTTCTCGAGAACGTGCGCATGCTCCGCAGGGCAACGAGATCCTTCAACAACCGATGCGTATCCGGGATCACCCTCGATATGGAGACCATGGCGAGGTATGCCAATGCGAGCATCCCTCTCGTGGTGCAGGCAAAAGAAGAATATGGTTATGAGAAACTCTCCGAGAGGATCAAGAAGGAAGGCCTCAAAGGCGTCGTAGCTGCGATCAGAGAGCGAAGAAAGAAAGGATAAAGAGTTATGGATTATGCAAAAGAGTCACTGAAACTGCATGAACAGTGGAAGGGCAAGATCGAAGTGATTTCAACAGTGCCTGTAGAGAACGAACAGGACCTTTCTCTGGCTTATACACCGGGCGTAGCGCAGCCGTGTCTGGAGATCCAGAAGGATATCGACCTCAGCTATGAACTCACCAGAAGGCACAATATGTGCGCCGTCATTACGGACGGATCCGCCGTTCTGGGCCTCGGGGATATCGGACCTGAAGCGGGCATGCCTGTCATGGAAGGTAAGTGCGTCCTCTTCAAATCATTCGGAGATGTGGATGCGTTTCCTCTCTGCGTGAAGACGAAGGACGTGGACGAGTTCGTCAACGCCGTATACCTCATGAGCGGCTCCTTTGGAGGAATAAACTTGGAGGACATCTCGGCACCGAGATGTTTCGAGATCGAACGCAAACTCAAAGAAAAGTGCGACATCCCGATCTTCCACGATGACCAGCACGGAACGGCTGTCATCACGCTGGCGGGACTGACCAACGCCCTGAAGATCGTGGGCAAGAAACTCGATGAGATCAAAGTCGTGACATCAGGTGCAGGCGCAGCAGCCATCGCCATCGTGAAGCTCCTCCTCTCGGCAGGCGGGAAGAACGTCGTGATGGGCGCCCGCCAAGGCGCTATCTACGAAGGAAGAGACGGACTTAAT
>CAMOWO010000086.1 GCA_946628525.1 uncultured Bacillota bacterium
CCGTTCCGGGAGCGCCAGCCCCAGGAGCAATGATACCAGATGATCAGCCGCCACTTGCAAACATCGACGGCAACAGGACACCACTTGCAGGAGCCGAGGGCGCCTGGGCACTGATCAACCTGATCTGCATGATCATAACAGTCGTGATCAGCCTGCTGATGCTCATATTCTACTTCATCAACAGAAAGGATGAAGACGAAGATGAACAGCGCAGCAGCGGATACGAAGCAGAGACTTCAGAAGAGACAGAAGAGACGAAGAAGAAGAGACTGATGGGAAGGATCCTCGGTATCATCCCGGCAATCCTCGGTATCATCGTATTCTTCTTAACAGAAGACATGACTCTGCCGATGCAGATGGTAGACAAGTGGACGATCCTCATGGTGATCATACTCTTAGCAGAGGTCATCGTATCGATCCTTTCGAACAAGAAAAAGGAAGATGACTCAGACGATGAGGATTATGAAACAGCTTAATAGTGATTGACCCAGTGGGGCCGCCTTGATGGCGGCCCCTTTTATCGTGGTGCGGCTGGTAGGATTCCAGGGACGATTGGATCCTGGCCGATGCCATTCCGGATGCTAATTTAAAGGCAAATGTTGAAAGTTCGATGGCTCAGGCATCCGGAATAGCATCTAGACACAAACGAAAGCTCGTCGTGGATGCTAAAGGGTATGTGTTTTCAACGATCAGCTCTGAAATAGCATCCAGAATCGCTTCTGGCGCCCGGCCCCTCCGATCACAGCCCACCGCCACACGGGAAACTTCATGCTACAGCCCGCCCTTCAGAGCGTGTATAATAACAACATAAGGTAGGACAATATGAAGGAGGCAGCCAAATGAAAAAGAAACTGATCGCGACGATGATCGCATGCACGATGCTGATGACATGCCTGCCGTCAGCAAGTTTTGCAGATACAGTGGGGGAACAGGGAAGCCAGACATCGGTAGAGATGCAAAAGGATGCCGATGTCACAAAGGCGCCGCAGGCCGCAAAGGAAGCGCCGCGTGTCGCAACAGAGCCATCAGCAGAGCCTGCAGCCTCGGAACCGGCAGCAACCCCGGACAACACAGCAACCCCGGACAACACGGCAGCCCCGGAACTTGGCCCGGCCGCAGTTCCTGACACCGAGTCCGAAGCGGCCACAGCCCAGGAAGACCAGACCTCGTCTCAAGCTTCGGAGAATGTCGCACCAATCAATGGGAAGAAGATGATGACAGTTGCCAGAGCAGCCAACACATCGAAGGGCAGTGCCCAGTACATCAGCATGGCGACGGGCACAACAGTCACGAACACTTTCACATCAACAGGTTCGTACTGGTACAAGTTCACAGTAAACAGCACCAGCAGGCTCGACCTTGAAGCAGTGAACATGAACGGCACCAGCAACGATATCTGCGCATACTTTTATAAGCCGACAGGGAAGTATATCGCAGCCGTAGACTCAGGCGAGAGCCGGTCGATCTTCCTTGCGAAGGGCGAGTACTACATAGAGTTCAGACTCGGCTATTACGTGAATAAAGTAGAGACTTTCCGGCTGAAGGTGAAGTCGAACAAGGTAGTAAGAGACGACCTCGGAGAGCCGAACGATTCGTACACAAGCGCGAAGGCCCTCAAGTACAACAAGGTCTATTACGGTGTACTGACAGAGTCAGCGGACGGCACGAGAGATGACGACTATGTCTCTTTCAATGTTCCGAAGGGCCGTTACCTCATGTACATCAGGGTCATAAAGGCATCGAATCCGTACTACGGCAAGAGGATAAACTTCATCGCCAGCAACAGCAACGGCGACAACAGGAACATATTCTTAGGCGACTATGGCTCCCACTTCTATATGATGGGCGTGGACAGCGGAAGCAAGAAGGCTTTCAAGGTGGACATGCCGAAGGGCAAGACGTATCTGAGGATCACAGGCGACCAGTACCCTGCATCGACGGGAAACTTCACCATCCAGCTGGTGAGAGTCCCGGGCAAGGCCGGAGCGCTCAAACTCAAGAAAGCCAAGAAGCATTCCCTCAAGTTGACCTGCACGAACGTGAAGTACAGGACCGGCTACCAGGTGAGATACAAGAAATCCGGCGCGAAGAAGTGGACGACGAAGAACTTCAAAAAGAACACATTCACGTTGACGAAGCTCAAGAAAAACAAGAAGTACAAGGTGAAGGTCAGGGTGTACAAGACCGTAAGCGGCAAGAAGTTTTATGGCAAGTGGTCCAAGGTCAAAACCGTGAAGACGAAGAGAAAGTAGCGCCATAGGAACGTCAACCGGCAGCGAAGGCTGCGAACACACCCACAGGCACATATGATAAACTAAGACAGAAGAAAGGTGGCACATGACGTACACGATCCAATACACAGGGTTCTCCATCAAAGGACCCAACAGAGAAAAGAACGAAGACAATCTGCTGTACGAGGGAAAGTGCCTGCCCGCGACACACGACGACCTCGATCTGGAGGCGAGGCAGATGGACCCGGGAGAAGACCGCTGGCTCGCCGTCTTCGACGGTATGGGAGGAGAAGCAAAAGGTGAGCGCGCGTCCTTTCTCAGCGCCGAGGCGATGGCAAAGGCGACGGCCGAGACTTCGGACCCTCAGCGGATCACGATGGATATGAACAGCGCCGTGTGCAGCTTTGCGAGTTCGTATAAGGCGCCGCGCATGGGATCCACAGTGGCCGCCGTTCTCTTCGGCCCCCAAAGGATCACGGGGTTCAACGTAGGCGACAGCCGCTGCTACCGTATGCGGGACGGCTGCCTGGAGAGACTTTCGGAGGATCACGCCAGGATCGTCCCGGCGGGAGACCAGAAACTGCTGACCCAGCACATCGGGATCGAACCATCCGATTTCAGGATCCAGCCGCACATTTTTTGCAGTGAGTATAGGGTGGGGGATGAGTACCTGCTCTGCACCGACGGGCTCACGGACCAGATCATAGACCGAAAGATCCGTGAGATCCTGGCGGGCCCTGAAGAGATCAAAGAGAAACTTGCAAGAATCCGTAAACGTCTGGAATCAAAGGGAATGCCGGACAACTCCACCGCGCTGCTGGTGCGCATCGAGGAGAGAGACTGAAGAGGCAGGTGTAAGAGATGGACATGAACTTTGCAATGCCCGAGAAATGGCGGGAGTGGACCGCCACTGAATTTTTGGGAGCCGGCTCCTACGGAGAAGTCTACAAGGCCGTGACGGAGGATGGCCGGGTTTGTGCTGTCAAAATGATCGAGATCCCGAAGACGAGGGAGGAAGCGGATTCCCTCCGGCGCGAGTACGGAGACGAGGAGACGGTGAAGTCCTTTTATACGAATCTCGTGGAGGAGTACGAGCGTGAGATCGAACTTTTGACAGCTTTGAAGGACGCAGAAAACATCGTGAAGGTCTACGACCACTTCAAAGAACCGAACGGCGTGGGCTGGAAGCTATATATCCGGATGGAGTACCTCCAGAGTTTCACGGAGTACTGCGATGTCCGGGAGATCACGGAGGAGGACGTGATCCGGTTCGGTCTGGATATCTGCGGCGCGCTGGAGCAGTGCGAGAAACTGGGGATCGTACACCGCGACCTGAAGCCGGAGAACCTCCTGGTGGATGAAGCGGGGACGCTGAAACTGGCGGACTTCGGCCTGGCCAGGACCATGGAGGCATCCCGCGGAAGCTACAGCATCAAGGGCACGTTCTCGTACATGGCACCGGAGATCTATCTGGGGCAGAAATACGACCACCAGGTGGACATCTACTCCATGGGGCTGATCTTGTACCGGCTTTTGAACAAAAACAGAGAACCGTTCCTCCCACTGGACAAGAAACTGATATACTATAAAGACAAGGAACTTGCCCTGAGCAAAAGGATGGCCGGAGAGAAACTTCCTGCGCCGGCAGAGGCATCAGAGGATCTGTCGAATATCATACTGAGGGCCTGCGCATTCAAAACGGAAGACCGCTATCCTTCGGCCCGGGCGATGAAGGACGACCTTATCAAACTGCAAAAGGGTCGCTACCGCAGGCAGCGCGTCAGTACATCCCAAAGGCGCTGGCTGTTTATAATGG
>CAMOWO010000087.1 GCA_946628525.1 uncultured Bacillota bacterium
GGACTGTGCGGATCGAATCACCGCTTCTCACCATCGAATACAAAGGTGTCGGCATCGAAGGCGGATGCCCGGCCGAGAAAGATAACGACGGCTGCTTTTTCATAAAGGGAGAGACATTAGAATTCAAATACGCCCGGGAGATCAAGGAGAACAAAGAATTCTGCGACTGCGAGTTCGCCTGGCACATCGGAGAAGCGGGCGCCCACGGAAAGAGCATCGGCAAGACTTTGCCGGCCTACTATGAAGAACCCGTGCACGCTTTGGATGAGAAGGAGTTCACGGTGGAGAATGCAGCGGTCATTCCATGCAGAGGCGTTCTGGGAGCATATATCGTCCGGTTCCGGGAGGATTACGAGTTTTACAGGAGAACGGAGCGGATCATGATCGGCGAGGAGGCTTTTGCGTATGATGCTCCCGTGAAGACCCAGGGGGAATACGATGCGGAGGATTACGACGAGATCTCGGAGGACCGCAGGATCGAGCTGATCGACGGTGTCATCTATGACATGGCGTCGCCGGCGATGCGGCATCAGGCTTTGGTGGGGGCGCTCTATCTGGAGTTCGCGAAGCTCAGCGGGGAGCACGGGGGCTGCGAAATATTCCTTTCACCAATGGATGTGAAACTGGACGAGAAGACCATCGTGCAGCCGGACCTTCTCGGCATCTGCGGACCTTTTGAAATGGGCAAGAGAGTGGAAGGTGCTCCCGACTTCGTGCTGGAAGTCCTTTCGGAGAGCACCGCGGCGAAAGACTGCATCCTCAAACTCGAGAAATACAGGGCGGCCGGGTGCAGAGAGTACTGGATCGTGGACGGAGAGAACCAGTGGGTCATCACTTACGACTTTTGCGGAGATAACTCTCGGGTGCCGAGGAAATACACCTTTGATGAGACGGTGCCGCTTGCCGTTACCGACGGGAAACTTTGCATAGATTTCAAGATCATCAGGGAGAAACTGTCGCAATCTCACGATGCCTGATATATAATCATAGGTAAGAAACGAAGTCCGTGAGCAAAGGAGGACGCGAGATGATCGGTGAAGTGATTCAGAGGGGGGCGACGGACCCCGCCAAAAGAAACATAGGCCTTTATATAGGCAGGATCAAGGGCAGCGAGTTCGAAAAAAGCGTGGCGGAGCTGGCGAGGATCCTGGGCGGCAGGTATAACGTGTTCATCATATCTTCGGATGTGAAGGGCACCGGTTACAGCGCGCCGGGGACGATCATCGACATCAGCAGAGGCATGGACGCCGCCGGCCTGAAACTCACGCGCTCATCCATGGTGGTGAACAGAGTGATCAAGGAGTACGATCTGGACGCACTGGTGAGCCTCAGCGGCAAGACGAACATCGCCAACGGGCTGTATAACCACTCCTGCATATCCGCACTCTACGTGCGCAGCATCAAGGGAAACAGCAGACTGCGGCGCGGCCTTTTCATCCGGGCATGCAAAACAGCCGACGTGCTTCTCGTGCCGTCCGTGAAGATGCAGCAGGCGCTGGCGGAGGAGACGCAGCTTCCTGCGGAGCAGATCATCGTAACGGGCAGGATCGGTACGCAGGACGGAGCCGACAAATTGACCGCCGCATTGGAACTAGTACTTTAGATCAGAGGAGGTAGAACGTGAAGGAAGCAAGAGAGAAGATAAAGCCGGTAGCAGAATTTCTGGCATATAAGATAAGATCGGGACAGATCTCAACAGAGGGCGGCGACGTGCTTTGGAAGATCATCCTGAAGAATCCGGACAAGGCCGATGATTTCATCTACATCATGGAGATGGACCTGCCGGAAGCGGACACGATTTCGAAGATCCAGAAACTCGTCGGATAAACATAAATAAGAGAGATAAGGGGCTGCCTTTTATTAAAAGAGGCAGCCTTTTGAATGTATATTCTTGACGTCGTTGCCACAACGAGATATATAATTGCTTGGGGGTAATTATATGAAATTGTGGACGATGAGAGAAATCATGACCGAGACAGGTACGACCGAGAGCGCATTAAGGTACTACAATGAGAAGAAAGTCGTGACGCCGACGATCAAGGAATCTTCCGGGCGGCGCAGATGGCTTTATTCAGAGGATGATCTTCAGAAGATCGAACTCATACAGATGATGAAATTCATAGGGGTCTCTGTGGGAGACATGAAAGATGCTTTGGCTGGCGAAGAGCATTTCGGCGCCGTCATGAGAAAAAGCATCGCTATGCTCGAGGCAGAGAAGAAGCGGATCCAGGACCGCGTGCAGGTCGCACAGAGACTGGCACAGCTGGGGATCGAGGGAAGTATCGATGCCTGGGATGACTTCAATAATAATAAAGAGTGAGACTGAAACACAGAGGGAGAAATGTAGACGTACCACTAGCTAAAAGGGGCGAACTCTTTGGGACTGACAGATGAGGAGAACCATCTGTCAGTTTTTTTGTAAATAATTGTTGACATTCGTAATTAAATTGCATACAATCTAATTGTAAACAAGAGAGGTAACCGAAATGAGCAGATATGATATCGCCATCATTGGCACGGGACCTGCCGGGATATCGGCAGCCATCACATCGAAGATCCGAAACAAGGATATCATCCTTCTGGGAAGTCCGGATCTCAGCGACAAGCTCTCCAAAGCCCACCGCATCGACAACTACCCGGGTCTTCCGGCCATCGCCGGCGACGACTTTGCGAGAAAACTTGCGGAGCATCTTGAGAACTTAGGCATCGAGATCACCGACCGGAAGGTGGGAGCCGTATACGCCATGGGAGATCATTTTTCACTGCAGGTGGGAGAGGATTTCATCGAGGCATCTTCCGTGATCGTAGCCAGCGGAGTCGTTCAGACCAGATCCCTGGAGGGAGAGGAAGGCTACGTGGGCCGGGGCGTCAGCTACTGTGCCACATGTGACGGCAGGCTCTACCGAGACAAGAGCGTCGCAGTGGTGGGATACAGCGCAGATGCCGCGGAGGAAGCGGAGTACCTTGCAGAGATCGCCAGCGAAGTCCTTTACTTTCCGAAGAACAAGCTGGATCTGCCGAAGGGGGACAACATCAGGATCATGGAAGATGACCCGAAGTCCATCGGCGGCAGCATGAAGGTGGATTCCATCGTGACGGACAAGGGTTCCTACGATACGAGCTGCGTCTTCGTTCTCAGAGACGCCGTTCCGCCGGACAGCCTGGTGCCGGGCGTCGAAACAGACGGCCCACACATCAAGGTGAACATGCAGATGGAGACGAACCTTCCGGGACTCTTTGCCTGCGGGGACATCGCCGGCAAACCGTATCAGTACGTGAAGTCAGCGGGACAGGGCAACGTAGCAGCGCTGTCAGCTGTAACATATCTGGCATCAAAGGCTAAATAAGGAGGAAATACAATGATCAAGATCATAAAAGACAACAACCTGGACGAGGTAAAGGCAAGCAAGTACGCAGTAGTAGATTTTTCGGCAACGTGGTGCGGTCCTTGCAGAATGGTAGCACCGGCTATGGAAGAACTGTCAGAGGAGCTGGCAGGTGAAGTGGACTTCTTCAATTGTGACGTAGACGAGAACATGGAACTGGCTCAGAAGTACCAGATCAGCTCCATCCCGGCCATCGCCATCATCAAAGACGGCGCGCTGGCAGACATGACGGTGGGATTCCAGCCGAAGGAAATGATGAAACAGTTCATTCTCAGCCAGAAATAAGAGAGGAAAAAACCAATGAGTGTATATGATTACAAACTGCCGATGCCTGACGGAAGCGAGATGTCCCTTGAGGACTACAAGGGCAAAGTGATGCTCATCGTGAACACGGCCACAGGCTGCGGATTCACACCGCACTACGAACCTTTGGAAAAGATGTACGAGGATCTTCACGACAAAGGTCTCGAGATCATCGACGTTCCTTGCAATCAGTTCGCAGGACAGACTCCTGGTACAGACGAGGAGATCCACGAGTTCTGCACGCTGAAATACAACACCCAGTTCCCGCAGTGCAAAAAGAGCGATGTCAACGGCGAGAACCAGCTTCCGCTCTTCGCGTATCTCAAGGAACAGAAGGGATTCGA
>CAMOWO010000088.1 GCA_946628525.1 uncultured Bacillota bacterium
TCTTTCGTGGACGTCGAGAGGGTTGATCTTGTCATTGTTGACGATGGGCCGCAGTCTCGGGCATGAAAGGGAGAACTCTGCGTGTGGGTACTTCCTCTGCAGATAGTATGCGTGGAGTGCTGTGGCCAGGGCTTCCTTGCGGAAGTCGCCCAATCCCAGAAGGGCCGAGAATGCCACGCCTCTCATGCCGCCCATGAGGGCTCTCTCCTGGGCCTCGAAGCGATACGGGTAGATCCTCTTGTGACCCAAAAGGTGCATCGTCTCGTACAGGTCTGAGTCGTAGGTCTCCTGAAAGACGGTGACGTAGTCGGCGCCGCATTCGTGGAGATACCGGTATTCATCCACGTTGACCGGGTAGATCTCCAGGCCCACGTTCCGGAAGTACTTTCTCGCCATGGTGCAGGCCTGCCCGATATAGTTCACATCGCTCTTGGCTCTGCTCTCCCCTGTGAGTATGAGGATCTCCTCGATGCCGGAATCTGCGATGACTTTCATTTCCTGCTCGATCTCCTCATAGGAAAGTTTCTTCCTGCTGATGTCGTTGTAGCAGTTGAACCCGCAGTACACGCAGTAATTCTCGCAGTAGTTGGCGATGTACAGCGGCGTGAAAATGTAGACGGTATTGCCGAAATGACGGCTCGTCTCCGCCTTCGCCTTCGCAGCCATCCGCTCGAGAAGCGGCTCTGCTGCCGGGCTCAAAAGGGCTTTGAAGTCCTCGATGCTGCAGGTCTCATTTCGCAGCGCCCGCAAAACATCCTCTTCTGTATAGATGCTGTGATCGTAGGCCTCCATCTGGGAGATCACCTTGTCCCTCACGTCGGATTCGATGCGGTCCATACCCTCCATGTATTCCATATGGTTCGTCCGGGAGGCAGGATCCTGCTCGATCCGGTGTTTTCTCTCCACCTGCTCCCGGCTGAGTTTATCTGAATCTACAAAGAAATCGTTTTTCTTTTCTGTCATCTGTCTCTCCTAATCCCTAAGAAAACCTGTCAAAGGGTCCGAGCTTTCTGCGCCGCGCTCTAAGACTCTTCCCAATCCGGCAAGGTATGCGCTTCTTCCGGCTTCGATGGCGCTCTTGAAGGCGCCGGCCATTGCCGGGATGTCTCTTGCCGTTGCGATGGCTGTATTCGACATGATCGCCGCTGCGCCCATCTCCATGGCTGCGCATGCTTCGGACGGCTTGCCGATCCCTGCATCCACGATGATCGGAAGGTCGATCTCATCGATGAGGATCTGGATGAAATCCTTTGTGGCAAGTCCCTTGTTGGATCCAATCGGTGATGCCAGCGGCATGACGGCTGCGGCTCCTGCGTTCTGCAGCTGTCTGGCTACGTTGAGATCCGGGTACATGTACGGGAGCACCACGAAGCCTTCTTCTGCCAGGATCTCCGTGGCTTTGATGGTCTCGTAGTTCTCCGGAAGCAGGTACTTGCTGTCCTGCATGATCTCGATCTTGACGAAATCCCCGCATCCCAGTTCACGGCTGAGTCTTGCGATGCGGACTGCCTCCTCTGCCGTCCTGGCACCTGAGGTGTTCGGCAGCAGCGTGACACCTTCCGGGATATAATCGAGGATGTTCTCTGTTTCCTTCGTGTTTGTCCTTCTCACGGCCAGCGTGATGATCTGAGCGCCTGCATTCTCCACAGCCGCCTTTATGAGTTCCATGGAATATTTGCCTGAACCCAGTATGAAACGGGAGGTGAATTCTTTACCTCCCAATGTGAGTGTATCTTTCATGATTTCCTCCTGTAATGACTGTATCTATATCTTCCGGCAGGGCCATCAGCCGCCACCGACGAAACTTACGATCTCGAGGACATCCCCATCCTTCAGGATGCAACTGTCGTACTGCGCCTTCGGCAGTATCTCCTCGTTGAGTTCAACGGCAATGCGCTTGCCCGCAAAGCCTGCTTCTTCGAGGTATTCCGTGAGTTTCTGTCCATCTGCCTCCACGGCAGTTCCATTGACTATGATCATTTTTTCCTCCTGAAAATCACGAATAATTATACCTTATTTGCAGGTGATTGACAACATCACCACGGGAGGGATATACTTGGGAAAATGAACTTTTGGACCAGGAGGACGTTATGAGGATATTACCCGAAAACACAATGGCGCTGACCATCGATATGCAGGAGAAACTCGTTCCTGCCATGAGCGAGAAGGAGCGCTGCGTCGATAAAACACTGCTGCTTATGAAAGGGCTGAATGAGCTTGGCATCGACCAGATCATCTCTCAGCAGTACACGAAGGGTCTCGGCATGAGCATCCCTGAGATCTATGAAGCTCTGGGAAGCGAGAACTACTTCGACAAGACCACCTTCAGCTGCTATAAGAACGATGCCATCAGAAAGTACATCGACGATTCCGGCAAGAAGAACATCATCATCTCCGGCATCGAAGCCCACATCTGTGTGCTCCAGACATGCATCGATCTGGCGGAAGCCGGCTACCAGCCGATCCTTGTGACGGACGCCATCTCATCCCGCGATCTTCGCGACAAGGAGAGCGCCATCATAAGAGCTCAGCAGGAAGGCGTGCTGATCACATGCACCGAAAGCATCCTCTACGAGCTGCTGATCGATTCTAAGGCACCGGCCTTCAAAGCCATCAGTAATCTGGTGAAATAACATTTCATACTACTGCGGAGACCTGACGGTCTCCGTTAGACTGTAGACAAATCCGCGTCGGGCGAATCCCGACGCGGGCTTTTTATGGGCTGAACCGATAAGACTCGGTACTATTGGTCAAGTTCGATGCAAGGTAGCAGAGTAGAGGCAAGGGCTTCACCGGTACCAGATGAAAATGTAGCAGTTACCGATGAAGAAACCTTGTGAGGAGCACACTGATGGCAAGTGTGGGCTCGATTTTCACCGGTAGACATAGAAAACGGAATGATTACCGATGAAGAAATGATGCAGAAGCACTACAGAAACATTTTGACAAATGATTCTTCATCGGTGATCAGTGATTCCATCGAGCCAGCCGGTGAAATGTCTATGAATAAGCCGCTCATATAGATCCTTCAAGAGATTTCTTCACCGGTAATCGCTTTCAGCGGTAACGGTAACTGCCTAAATCCGGGGTACTACCGCTGAAGAAATTTTGTAAATGTCAGTCGTTTCAGCGGTATGAGGTGTACCCCAAAAAGTAGAGTCTGCAAAGCATGGTATAATGCATGTAGATTGGAGGTACACCATGTCAAGAACAAATTACAGCAAACAGTTCAAATTGATGGTGGCAAAAGAAGCGTTGCTGCCTGAAAACAAGAATCTGGAACATGTCATAGCCGACAAGTACGGAGTCATGCCGTGGACTGTCATACGATGGCGTAATCATCTTGCTGAAGTCGGTGAAGATAAAGCCTTTCGAAAAGGGTTTGCCAAATCAGATAAGAGGACCGATCGGGAAAAAGAGCTTGAAAAAGAGAACGCAGAGCTTCGTGAGGAGGTCGAAATACTAAAAAAAGCAGCGGCCTTCCTTGCAAATGTAAAGCGCGATTGAAATATCTTTTCATGCGTGAGCATAAACACGAGCACAGCATTGCGAGGATGGCCAGAGTACTGAAGGTGTCAGAGAGCGGATACTACAAATGGCGCAGACAAGTCGATGGGCCACTTACGGAGAAAGAGAAAGAAGACCTTGAGATCACAAAAGAGATATACGACATATACAGAGCTTCCAGAGGATCATACGGATCAAGAAAAGTAACCGTTATCCTGAATGAAGGTCGCAAAAAACGTGTCAACCATAAACGTGTCGAGAGGATCATGCAGGAGTGCGCTCTCTTTTCCAGGACATGCAGAAGGTTTGTCTGCACGACGGATTCAGACCATGACGAGCCAATCGCCGACAATCTTCTCGACAGAGACTTCAGCGTTGATGCCCCGGATAAAAAGATGGTAAGTGATACAACAGTCATCGCTACGGAGCAGGGAGATCTGTATGTGGCCGGAATACTGGATCTGTATGGGAGGCTTCCCGTAGGGTTGGCAATGAGCGAGCATAACGATAG